>CAUQGR010000003.1:0-52110 GCA_963517545.1 uncultured Streptococcus sp.
TTGGAAGATTTTTTTATTTAACGTAGACAATTCCCAACTTCCCAAAGGCCACATCCCCACGGATAATCAAGGTTTTGCTGGTTGGGGCTAGAGGGGCATCTGCCTTGGCTACACCACAGAAAGTTTCCACCTTCAAATCAACTCTCCAATGTTGGGGAACATAGATAACTGCATTGCCAAAACCAACTTCGATATCCAGAGTAGCAAAATCACCTAACATCTCTGCATTGTCATAATATATCTTGGCATTGCCAAAACCAACTTCAACTTGGTCTTCTACCAATTCTTGGTCTTGCTTGTAGAAAGTCCCTGTCCCAAAAGCAACTTCCTTATCTGTAAGAATGGTCTTTTTACCATCATACCACCATTTTTTCCCGTTCCAAGTTCTGTTAGAATGAGTGAGTGCGCTGACACCCATTACGATTAAAATACTTGCCCAGAACAATGACTGATTGGGAATTGGTAAAATATCATAAAAATGATTAGCAATCATGAGGGCCACTAGGGCTGTAAAAGAGGCTGATGTCAGATGACGACGAAGCAAAGCCTCAACTGATTGGTAGGCAAAAAATGCAATACCAAGCAAGGGCCAAATTTGCCCTCCCAGAAAAGGGATTCCAAAATTTCCTTGTAACAATATTATAGCTGCAAAAATAAGCAACACAATACCAAATGCTTTCTTTTTCATGTTCTTACCTCATGTTTCTTAGATTTTCTTTTAGGAGGGATTGGTAATGTCGTGAGACATGAACCTCCTTGTGGGTCTGATAAAAGGAAATGGTGCCCGTTCCTGAAAAGGACTTGTCCACCGAGTAAACCTGACGGATATTTGCAATAGTCGACTTGGATACCCGACTAAAATAACGAGGAAGGATAGCCTCTAACTCATAGAGTTTAAGCCGAACCTCGTAGGCATCTTTCTGGGTATGGGCATAAATCTTGCTACCTTCCGTCTCAAAGAAGAGAATTTCCGATAAGTCCAGATAATATTCGCCCGTCCCCTTGTAAAAAATCAACCGAGGAGACTTGGACTCTTGCAAGAGACGCTGCAAATCCGCAATCTCATCTGTCAAAGCCGCTGCCTTGATGACAATTTCAGTTTCCTCTAAATTGCTGTCAATTTCGATTCGTAACTTCATTCCATCTCCTTTCTGACTCTACTATATCAAAGCTAAAATAAGAAAACAAGAGCAAAAAAGCAAGTGGTTACTTTAGGCACGTAAGTGGTTCTAGGACCGCCTTATACTCTTCGAAAATCTCTTCAAACCACGTCAGCGTCGCCTTACCGTACTCAAGTACAGCTTGCGGCTAGCTTCCTAGTTTGCTCTTTGATTTTCATTGAGTATTAACTTGCAGGTCAAAATAGAAAGAAAATCACACCCCACACAAGACCACAAATATAACCAACTACTACATCCTTGGGATAATGCACTCCACCTAAGACTCTCACTAGACCTAGGAAGGCTGATAATGTCAAACAAATCATCCCCATAGTTAGACTAGCATGCAAGCAAGCCATGGAGATAATGGTTGCTGAAAAGACATGACGACTGGGCATTGACTGACCAGGACTATCTCTGTCAAGCAAGGGTTTAATATCCCATTCCTCATAAGGTCTAGGGGCATTGATTTTCTTACGAAGAAAGGACAAAATCACAAAACCTGACGCAGGGATAAACACATAGATCAAGACTTGTTCCCCAAGTCCTTGTTGGAGATAGGTAGTTGCTAACAAGGTTAGATAGACTATAGGTATAACTACTGTCATCAACCGATTGAAAACTCTTAACAAGCTCAGAAGAAAGGGCTTATTTTCAATGTTACCAACAATATGGTCATACCATTCTTGATAATTTTTCATATATTTTCTCACCACTTACTCAAATTTTGCTTATAGGGTAGCACTTGTCTTCTAGTATAGTGCAGAAAAAGAAGGCCGTCAAGCCTTCTTTCGATTTATTCTTCTGCTTCGTCTTCTGTAAACTGACTGTTGTAGAGATCAGCATAGAAGCCTGCTTGCGCCATTAGCTCATCATGATTGCCTTGCTCGATGATATTCCCATCTTTCATGACAAGAATCAGATCAGCATTACGGATGGTTGACAAGCGGTGGGCGATGACAAAGGAAGTTCTGCCTTCCATCAAACGATCCATGGCTTTCTGAATCAATTCCTCTGTACGGGTATCAACAGAAGAAGTCGCCTCATCTAGGATTAGGAGTGGAGCATCTTTCAGCAAAGCACGAGCAATGGTCAAGAGTTGTTTTTGTCCGACAGACAAGGTCACTGTATCATCCAAGACGGTATCGTAACCATCTGGTAGGGTCATGATAAAGTGGTGAATCCCTACAGCCTTGCTGGCTTCAATCACGCGCTCATCACTAATACCCTTTTGGTTATAAATGAGATTGTCTCGGATAGTGCCTTCAAAGAGCCAGGTATCCTGCAAGACCATTGAAAAGGCATCGTGTACTTCCGAACGCTTCATCTCTTTGGTATCCACACCATCGATACGGATACTTCCCTTATCAATCTCATAGAACTTCATCAAAAGATTGACAATAGTTGTCTTACCAGCTCCTGTCGGCCCGACAATGGCAACCTTTTGACCTGCATGAGCGGTCGCAGAAAAGTCATGAATAATGGTTCGCTCTGGTGTGTAACCAAAGGAAACTCGATCAAAGACTACTTGACCTTTCATATCGCTCAATTGTCTTTCTTTATGGGATTCATCTTCCATTTCCTCTTCAGCTAGGAATTCGAAGACACGTCCCATGGCTGCACTAGCCTGCTGCAGACTAGTAATCCCTTGGGCAATTTGTGAAAGAGGCTGAGAAAAGATACGAACGTAGGCCATAAAGGCAACGATAATCCCAATACTAATCTGCCCATTTAAGGCCAAGGCTGCACCGACGATAATCACTAAGGCATAGCTAAAGTTCCCAATGAACATCATGATCGGCATCATAACCCCTGAAATAAACTGAGATTTCCAGATACTGTCATACAGACGATGGTTTAAGGTCGCAAATTCTTCTTTAGTACTCTCGATAGCATTGTAACTGGTCACCACATTATGGCCAGAGTACATTTCCTCCACATAACCATTTACAGCCGCCAAATCCTGTTGCTGATTCTTAAAGAAGCCTTGAGATTTGCCCATAAAGATGGACACGAAGGCAAAACCGATAAGGGTTGAAACAACCGTCACCAAGGCTAAAATCCAGTTCATGCCAAACATGGTTACTAAGACCGCCACGACCAGTAAACTAGATGAGAGAACTGTTCCCAGACTTTGATTAAGGGATTGAGCTGCAGTGTCAACGTCATTGGTTACACGAGACAAGGTATCCCCTTGAGAGTGTCCATCAAAATATCTCAATGGTAGGCGATTGATTTTCTCTGCAATGGCTCTTCTCAAACGCTCTGAAAAACGTTGAATGGCTGTTGTAAACAGAAAGGCCTGTAAATAATTTGATAGGAGTCCAATCACATAAATCACGGCCAAAAAACCACCAATGGCTGCAACCGCCGCGACATCCACACTTGTTGCCAGACCACTGGCAATGATATTGGTCATTTCCTTGATGCGGGTTGGGCCATAAACAGTAATGATATTGGATACGATTGTTGCTAGAAAGGCAATCAGAAGGGCAAACTGGAGACCTGCAAGATAGGGTTTACTTTGTTTCCAAAGAGACATTTTTTTATTTTCCATGTTCCAATTCCTCCTTCGATAGTTGTGAATAGGCAATTTCTTGGTAAACTTCGTTATTAGCTAGAAGTTCCTTGTGGGTGCCTTGTCCCACGACTTTACCTTGATCCAAGACCAAAATCAAATCTGCATCCATAATCGTTGAAATACGCTGTGCGACGATAAGCTTGGTCATAGACTTGGTTTTCTCTGCTAGCTCTTGGCGTAGGACACGGTCTGTCTTGTAGTCCAAGGCTGAGAAGGAGTCATCAAAGATGAGGATTTCTGGCTTCCGAGCCAAGGCACGCGCAATGGCCAGACGCTGTCTTTGTCCACCTGAGAAGTTGGTTCCTCCTTGGGCCACTTCTGACTCTAAGCCCGCTTCCTTGTCTTCGATAAAGTTCTTAGACTGGGCCAACTCCAAAGCCTGCCACATAGCCTGCTCACTAAGTGGTGTTTCTTGACTGTGTCCAAAGTCTAGATTGCCCTTGACATCACCTGAAAAGAGTACAGCTTTTTGTGGAATATAACCAACCTTATTGCGCAAATCTTCCAAACCGTAATCTTGAACATTAACTCCATCCACCAAAATGTCTCCTGCTGATACGTCATAGAAACGTGGAATCAGATTGACTAGAGTAGATTTACCAGAACCTGTTGACCCAATAAAGGCCACTGTTTGGCCCGCTTCTGCTTTAAAGCTGACATGCTCGATAACCGCCTCTGAATTTGCCGCATAGCGGAAGGTCACATCCTTAAACTCGACCTGACCTTTGAGATTTTTATCAGCCAGCTGTACTTGAGCAGGATTTTGGATAGAAGAATGCAAATCTAAAACCTGATTAATTCGCTTGGCAGAGACCATGGTTCGAGGAAGAACGATGAAGAGCGCCCCCATGAGAAGGAATCCCATAACAACCTGCATGGCATAAGACATGAAAACAACCATGTCACTAAAGAGAGGCAGACGCGCTGTCGGAGCAGCATCGTTAATCACATAGGCCCCAATCCAGTAAATCGCCACACTCAAACCACTTGAAATCCCCATCATAATGGGATTCAAAATAGCCATAAGACGATTGACAAACAAATTCAAACGGGTCAATTCATCATTTGCTGCTGCAAATTTTTCATCTTGGTACTTTTCCGCATTGTAGGCACGAACAACGCGAATACCTGTTAAACTTTCACGAGTGATGCTATTCAGTTTATCAGTCAGACTTTGAATCAAGGACTGTTTTGGAAAGGCTAGCGTCATCAAAACGGTTGTCATCAAAACATTGACAATCACTGCCACAAGTACAGCCCAAAGCCAGTATTCTGAATGGCCTAAAATCTTCCCTATAGCCCAGATAGCCATAATCGGACCACGCGTCACCACTTGCAAGCCCATGGTGATCAGCATCTGAACTTGAGTAATATCATTAGTGGTACGAGTTAGGAGGCTGGGAATAGAGAATTTCTTAATCTCTGTCTGCGAGTAATCCAAAACTCGGTTAAAAATATCACTTCTCAGCCTACTAGTATAAGAAGCCGCCACTCGGGATGCAAAAAATCCAACTGCGACTGCGGATAAGAAGGCAAAAAAGGACATTCCGACCATCATACCTGCTGGTTGCCATAACTCATCCAAGTTGGTTCCTTGACTTCCCAGCAAATCCGTAATTTTCGAGATATAGGTCGGAACTTCCAACTCTAGATAGACTGAAAAGCAGGTAAAGAGAATGGCTAGTAAAATCATCCCCCATTCTTTTCTACTAATTCGTTTGGCTAATTTCTTCATTATCTCCTCCTATTCTCTTGATATTTTCCTGTAGTTGATTGAGGACTTTCTCAAAAATCAGTAATTCATCTTCATCAATGTCTGCCATCAACTGGTTGTCAATGCGTTCAAAGAAGGCTTTAACCTGCTTCATTTGAGAACGCGATTTGTCCGTCAGACGAACAAACTTGGCCCGCCTATCACTTGAACTCGCCTCCAATTCCACCAAACCATTTTGTACCATACGCTTGACCAAGTTACTCGCCACAGACTTGGTAATATTGAGCTCCTGCTCGATATCTTTAATCAAGACCAATTCTTGATTTTCCTCACGGCTATCCAAAAAACGGACAACCTGACCTTGAGGTCCACCCATAAATTCAATGCCGCAACGTTTGGCTTCCTTTTGCACCATCAGATGAATCTGATGACCAAAACGCTTAAAAACCAACATCGGTTTATCCATACTAACTCCTTTCTAATCATTATATTTAGTTCTCTTAGGAACTAAATAAGTTTCTATGAGAACTATTTTACCACTTTGAAAAGAGATGTCAAGAAAAAAGTTTCCTAGAGAACTATTTTCTTGATTGAAAAAATCCCAAGTGATTTTTTCACTTAGGATTATGTTTTCTAGGTTATACTCTTCGAAAATCAAATTCAAACCACGTCAGCTTCGCCTTGCCGTACTCAAGTACTGTCTGTGGCTAGCTTCCTAGTTTGCTTTTTGATTTTCATTGAGTATTAAATTAGAATCCATCTACGTTTGTGTAGATTTTTTGTACGTCTTCGTCGTCTTCAAGAACGCTGTAAAGTTTTTCAAAGGTTTCAAGGTCTTCACCTGACAACTCCACTTCTGACTGAGGGATCATTTCCAATTCAGTCACTTGGAATTCTTCAATACCAGACTCACGGAGGGCAACGATAGCCTTGTGGAGGTCAGTTGGTGCTGTGTAAACAGTGATTGTTCCTTCTTCTGCTTCTACATCGTCCACATCCACATCTGCTTCTAGCAATTGCTCAAAGACAGCGTCCGCATCTTCACCTGCAAATACGATAACACCCTTGTTGTCGAAGAGGTAAGAAACCGAACCTGAAGCGCCCATGTTTCCGCCGTTTTTACCAAAAGCTGCACGGACATTGGCTGCTGTACGGTTAACGTTAGAAGTCAAGGTATCAACAATCAGCATTGAACCATTTGGCCCAAAACCTTCGTAACGGCCTTCTGTAAAGGTTTCGTCTGTGTTTCCTTTTGCTTTATCAATCGCTTTATCTATAACGTGTTTTGGCACTTGGGCTTGTTTAGCACGGTCGATAACGAATTTCAAAGCTGAGTTTGATTCTGGATCTGGATCACCTTTTTTAGCTGCTACATAGATTTCTACACCAAATTTTGCATATACTTTAGAGTTAGCTCCATCTTTAGCCGTTTTCTTGGCTACGATATTGGCCCATTTACGTCCCATTAGGAATCTCCTTTTTTCACATTTTAATCTTTCTTATTATAACACAAGTTTTTTCGATTTTCACTAGAGGAAATAGATTTTATTTAGCAAATCGAGCTAGGATGATACTTTGGCTGCCAAGATAGCCTTGCCTTCTTTTATCAAAGGATGACGGAACAGTGAGAAGTAGAGTTGGATGGTCATGGCAACCCAGATAAGGGGTTCACAAAGGATAACTCCTCTATAGCCTGCCCAAGGAATAATCAAGACCACAAAAGCGATTTTTCCGATTAGTTCAATAAAGCTGGAAACCAGAGGAAGGACCTTTTGCCCCAAGCCCTGCAAGCAGTTGCGATAAATCAACAAGAGGCTCAAAATGGGATAAAAGGCTGAGCTTATTTGCAGGTAGAGACTACCATTTTCTACCAGGTATCCATCCGTAGAACTGGCCAAGAAGGAAACTAAGGCAGGACTGGCAAAAAAGAGGAAGGCACAAACAAAAACTGCCCAGGACATGCTTAGACGACTGCCTATTCGAAGACCTTGAACAATACGGTCTAGCCGCTTGGCCCCAAGATTCTGCGAAGCAAAGGTCGTCATCGAGGCAGAAATAGCAGTCATAGGAAGAAGAGCGAAGGCCATAATGCGTCGAGCTGCCGTCTGGGCACTAATAATCACGGCTCCAAAAGTATTAACAGAAGACTGTAAAATCACACTACCGATAGACACAATGGAACTCATCAAGCCCATAGCTAACCCCTGCTCTAAGAGATCTGCATATAATGCCTTGTCCCATTTGAAATGTTTCAGCTGAGGTAGAAGTTCGGGAACACTCTTACGAATATAGTAAAAGCAGAGAACCGCTGATAGCCCCTGCGAAATAATAGTCGCAAGACCTGCCGATTGAACTCCCAGATGCAGTTGCGTAATGAAATAGAGATCCAGAACCACATTGACCAAGGCAGAGAAAATCAGAAAGCCAAGGGCTGCTAGACTATCCCCAATAGACCGCAACAAGCCCGCAAAGAGATTATAAGCAAAGCTGACACCGACACAGGTCACAATCATAGAAATATATTGATAGGATTGGGGGAGGATTTCTGCAGGAGTATCTAAGTATTGCAAGAGAGGATACAATCCAAGAAAACCCAGTAGCATAACCACAATACTCAAAAGAGCGCCTAAAATCCAGGTAGTTGCTACTGCTTCCTTGATTTTAGTGAAATTCCGAGCCCCATAATAGCGGGCAATGACAATCCCCATTCCATTGCCAACACCAAGCGTAAAGCCTATAATCAAGTCAAAAATGGCAGTTGTCGCCCCTACTGCAGCCAAGGAATCTTGACCAAGAAATCGTCCAACAATCAAGACATCAGCAGTGTTATAGAGCTGTTGGAAAATATTGGACAGCAAGATTGGAAAGGCAAAACTCAAAAGCGAGGGAAGAATAGGACCATGAATCAGGTCCACTGTTCGTTTTTTATTCATAAGGCTATTATATCAGCTTTATAGAGGAGCGACAAGAAACAGCAAACTATGCGTGAGCAGAAAACCAGAAAAGGGCAACTAAAAAGTAGCGGATTTCTCCACTACTTTAACAGCTTATTCTTCAATTTCGATTTCAAGTTCATCGCCTAGGTCAAGTGTCACTTCTTCATTCACAGAATCTGCTTGAACTGCTTCATCTTTTTTGTTTTCAGTATCTTGTTCTGAAGCTTCTTCTCCATCAATCAAGCCAAATTTAGAACGGACTTGCTTATCAATTTCATCAAAGATTTCTGGGTGCTCTGCCAAGTATTTCTTAGCATTTTCAGAACCTTGCCCGATTTTCTCATCCTTGTAAGAGTACCAAGCTCCTGCTTTTTTGATGATATCCAAGTCGCTTGCAATCTTCAAAAGCTCGCCAGTCTTAGAAATTCCTTCTCCGTACATAATTTCAACTACGGCTTCCTTAAACGGTGGAGCTACCTTATTTTTTACAACCTTAATCTTAGTTTCTTTACCGACATTGGTTTCTTTTTGGTCACCAGTTCCCTTAATTTGTGTATTACCACGAACATCCAAGCGGACTGAAGCATAGAATTTCAAAGCACGTCCACCAGGTGTTGTCTCTGGATTTCCAAACATCACCCCAACTTTTTCACGCAATTGGTTGATAAAGATAGCAATTGTTTTGGTTTTATTGATAGAAGCACCAAGTTTACGCATGGCCTGACTCATCATACGAGCCTGCAAACCAACGTGGCTGTCTCCGATATCACCATCAATTTCCGCACGAGGTACAAGGGCAGCAACTGAGTCGACTACGACAAGGTCCACAGCACCTGAGTCAATCAATTTTCCTGCAATCTCAAGACCTTGCTCTCCTGAGTCTGGTTGAGACAAGAGCAATTCGTCAATATTGACCCCAAGAGCCGCAGCATAGGCTGGATCGAGGGCATGTTCCGCATCGATAAATGCTGCAATCCCGCCTTCTTTTTGCGCTTGCGCTACTGCATGAAGGGCAACCGTTGTCTTACCAGATGACTCTGGTCCATAAATTTCGATGATACGTCCCTTAGGATAACCACCTGAACCAAGGGCGATGTCAAGAGCCAAGGAACCTGAGCTCATCACTTGTACCTTTTGCTCGGCACGTTCACCTAAACGCATGATTGAACCCTTACCAAAGTCTTTCTCAATCAATTTAAGAGCGTCATTCAAGGCTTTTTCACGTTCTGCCCCAAATTTTTTTGAAATTTCATCTAATTTTTTTGGTTTTTTCGCCATTCTATTCTCCTACATTCTAATGGTCCTCAGACCTATCTACTATTATATCAAAAGTTAGTCACTTAATAAAGCCTTGCGAACTAGGTTAAAGGCATGCATAACCGCAATGTGACGTACATCTGCTCGACTTCTACCTCCAATATTCACCTTGATGACCTCAGTTCCTTGCTCCTGTGCCAAGCCTATGAAGACTGTCCCAGCTGGATGCCCTTCTAGACTGTCTGGCCCTGCTACTCCAGTCAAGCTGATGCCAACATCTGACTGGGTCTTGCTTCGTGCCTGCTCAGCCATCTTCTGAGCTGTAAATTCAGACACAACACCATATTCTTCCAAATCCTTGGCAGGAATATCCAACATTTTTGATTTTTCCTCCAGGCTATAGGTCACAAAACCACCCTTAAATATGCTTGAAGCTCCTGAAAAATCTGCCACAGTGGCTTGGAAAAGCCCTGCCGTCAAACTCTCTGCTGCAGTGATAGTTTTCCCTTGCTTTTTCAGTTCTTCTACTACAATGCTGGCTAAACTAGTCTCTTCCCCATAACCATAACAAAGTTCTCGTAAAGAAAGGCCTTCAAAGGTTTGGTAGTCCAAGATTTGATTTTCCAAGATATCCAACGCTTGATTCGCCTCTTCTTGACTGCTAGCTTTTGTTGACAGGCGCAGAGTGACTTCTCCTGTCTTGGCATAGGGGGCTAAGGTCGGATCTGTCTGATTAGCAATCAAATCAGCCAAAATGGTCACTAACTGACTTTCGCCAATCCCAAAGAAACGAAGAACTCGGGAATACAGCTTGCTCCCTGTCATTAACTTGGGTAGAAGTTGGTTTAAAACCATGGGTTTCAATTCACTTGGTGGACCTGGAAGGACGACGTAGGTTACTCCGTCTACTTCTAAGATTCCTCCAACTGCCAGTCCTGTTTCGTTTGGTAGTGGAGTCGCCCCTGCTACAAGTTGAGCTTGTCTTTCATTATTCGGTGTTCGGGCATAGTCTGGTCTCTGGGCAAAAAAGACATCCAACTTCGCCTGTGCCTGAGGATCGAAAACTAATTCTTTCCCTAAAAATTTAGCCAACGTTTGTTTGGTTAGGTCATCCTCAGTTGGTCCCAAACCACCTGTCAAAATCACCAGACTGCTACGTTGACTAGCAATCTCAAGCAAAGACAAGAGACGAGTTTCATTGTCTCCTACAGCAGTCTGAAAATAAACATCTACCCCAATCTCTGCTAGTTTTTCCGATAAAAACTGGGCATTGGTATTGACAATCTGTCCTGTCAAAATCTCTGTTCCAACAGCAATGATTTCTGCTTTCATGTTTCCTCCTACATATCTATTCGTATTTTTTTGAAAAAATCGCAGGAAATTTCCCACGATTGATTTTTTATTTGTATCAAGAAAGTTAATTATCTTCGTCACTAACAGGCACCCGTCCAAACAAATCTTCAAATAAGACAACATTTGTTTCAAGCTGAGTGACTTCTTCTTGTCCCAAAGAACGTCGCAATATATTCTGCATTTCCAACATATGCTCTCTCGAAACAATCTGGTAAGAAATACCTTGCAACATCTCTCCTTCACCCTTCAATTGTTGAGATTCAATGGTTTTAAATGAATCTTTATAGCCCAACAAGCTCGGAATGCTTTTCGCAGACAAATCAATATTGGTCTGCATATTAGTACTTAGGGCTTTTAAAATAGATTGGTAGTGACTGACACTATTCAAACTAAGAACTTTTTCAACAACTTTTTGAATGACTTCACGCTGACGCTTTTGACGACCATAGTCTCCTTCTGGATCTTGATAACGCATACGTGAATAAACAAGTGCTTCTTCTCCATTTATTGTCTGTTCTCCAACGCCGATAGAAATGGTGTTAAATTCTTCTTGATCACTGATAGAAATCGGGAAACCTAGTGTATTATTGACCGTAATCCCCCCCACTGCATCGACCAATTGTTGCAATCCTTGCATATTAACCATAATATAGCGATCGATATGGATATTCATCATCTTTTGAATTGTTTCTATAGCAAGTTCTGCTCCACCACCAGCATAGGCAGCGTTTAGCTTCGCTTCTTCAATACTACCATCTTTATGTTGAATTTTAGTCAGGATATCACGTTCCAAACTCAACATCATGGTCTTCTTAGTATGTGGATTGACAGTCAAGAGAATCATGGAATCACTATTTCCAGCCCACTGATCTGTACGCTCTACATTCCCAGTATCAACCCCCATCAACAGAATGGTCAAAGGTTCTGTTGCTTCAATAACCTTGGTTTCTTCTCCTATTTTTTTATAGGTCTTTGATAAGGTTTGTGTGCCTTGCTGATAAATAGTATAAGCAAAAACACCGACACCCAAAACTGTCACAGCTAGAAAAGCTAATACCATTCCAATAATTTTTTTAACCATATTTCTACTAATCTATCAGTTTACCCATCAAGTAAACATCGATAAATTTCCCTTCTTCTATATATGCTCCACGCTCTTGGCGACCTTCAATTATAAAGCCATGCTTTTGATAAAGATGGACTCCAGCTTGATTACGAGTTTGGACAGTCAGTTGGAGACGACGCAGAATGCCACTTGCTTGTGCCCACTCTATCGCTTCTTCTAGCAAAAAACTTCCCAATCCATTATTCCAATATCTTTTTCCAATCACAATGAAGAGATCTCCAATATGACGGACTCTCTTGCGCTGGTCAGCTGTAATATTTACAATACCAGCAATTTTATCATTTAAGAATGCAAGTAAGGTTATCTGATTGTCCGAACTAGCTTGCTTGTTGAGGAATATTTCCATCTCCTCACTGGTCAAGAGAATACCATCTCCGTCTAAGCTGGTAAAATCCGTCTCCAAACTTACACAATTTAAAAAGGCCACTAATTCAGCTGCATCTTTAGGCTCTGCTTCCCTAATGAGCAATTCATACTCCATATTGAAGCTCCTCTAACAATTTCTCAGCACGCAAACCCTTTGCTTGGAAATTTAATCTGCGACCGTCTTCTTCTTTTAGAATTTCCAACTCTAAATAAGTATCTGGCAAGGCATCTCCTAAGAGATTGCCCCATTCAATAACAGTCACTCCGCCACCAAAGAGAAACTCATCCAAGTCGATAGAATCCGCATCTCCTTCAATTCGATAAACATCTAGGTGATAAAGTGGCAGTCTGCCTTCATACTCTCTTACGATAGTATAGGTCGGACTTTTAATCATTTGAGAAATCTGTAATCCTTTTGCAAGTCCTTTAGTAAAGGTCGTTTTACCTGCACCCAGCTCTCCAGTTAAGATTAAAACATCATTCTTTTCTAATAGATGACCCAAGCGTTCCCCTAAGGCTTGTAGCTCTTCTTCATTTTTTGTGTACATACTCTTATTATACCAAAAACTTTTCTTTTGTGTCTATTTTCCTGCTAAACTTACCATCATAACATCCATAAAAACAAGCTTTCTCTAAAAGAAAATGAGCGTAGCAATGACCAATACAAGATCTCGGAAAATATGGCCATAAAAGGAAACTTCCTTTTTAACAGAATTTGGAACAAGATAGGCTGCAAAAAACAAACCCAGTCCAATATAAATCAGAAGTGAGACAATGGTCATTGGATTTCTTAAGAAAAGAAGTGTTGCTAAAATAGTTACCAACACCGTCTTTTTTCTATCTAGCATAGCAAGCAAATCGCGCATGTATTTTTTCAAGGGTAAAAAAATCAGCAAATCTAGCCCAAACAGGAAAAAGAAGGATGGCAATAAAAAGTCAACTAATTCTTGCTGCAGCGTATTTTTGATGAACAAGTTATCTGACAAAACAAGGACAGCTCCTAACAAATTAATTAAGAGCAGGATACTGTAAAGAAGCTTCACTGACTTCTTACTGGCTAGGACACTATGAACTTCTTGCTTACGAGTATAAAGATAATTTACTCCAGCACAGATTCCTGACACGAAGACCATACTTCCGATGAAAAAAGCTGTACTTTGTTTAAAGGACAAGATGCATTCTTTCCATAGGAAACAACTACTCAAACTGATTTGAATTAAAGCTAACAAAAATAAGATTCTCATTGATTTCATCTTTTCTCTCCCTTCCTACCAATCATTATACTCGGAGAAAAGAGAGAACTGTTTCCAATCTTCTCAAATGTCTTTTTAAGACGCTAAACAAACATGAGAGACTAATACTCAATGAAAATCAAAGAGCAAACTAGGAAGCTAGCCGCAGGTTGCTCAAAACACTGTTTTGAGGTTGCAGATAGAGCTGACGTGGTTTAAAGAGATTTTCGAAGAATATAAACTTGAAATAAGGCTGATAGTATTAATTTCACTATCAGCCTTACAGGTTATTTAACGTTTCAGAAAAACTATAATGTCAAGATTAACTAAACAGTATCTAATTCCTTCAAATAATTTTCTATCTTCATCAACATTAAAGGATTGTTATAAATCTTACATAACTCTCTTGCTTCTATATAATAATTTTTGACTTGTTCTTTGTCTAGAAATTTGGCTCCAGCATTTCCTACAAGAATAAGTAGGGGAGCCAGTTGGTAGCTTGTCTGTCTTTGTTTACAGAGTTCAATCGTCTCAAGAGCTTCTTGGATGGCTTCGTTATATTTTTCCTTTGACACTAGGTAGTGAGCGTAGTTGTAACGAACTCTGATGTAGCCAAATAAAAACTCTTGATGCTCAAAATTTTTTGTCTGATATAACTCCATCAAATGAGAGTAGTTTGCCTCATATTCTTGTTCACGACCCACTAAGGAATAGAAATTAGATAGAGTATTCAATGCCTTTAAATAAATCAGAGTATTTGAGGAGACTTTTAATAATATATTTTCCAATGAAGAAATAGCCTCACACTTACTGTCATATTGATAGAAGTCAATAATAGCTTTAATCCATTCAAGGTAAGTTCGGTCTTCTAGTGTTAGAAAAGTACTTCGTTCAATCTCTATTCTATAAATATATTCCAAATTGTCATAATTTCTGTCATCTAATAGTCGAGCAGATAATTGCTTGAAATTAGAGAGGTTAGATTTAATTTCAATTTGTTCATTAAAAAAATAATCTAATGGTACTTCAAGTCGTTGGGAGAGTTTGAACAACAGGTCTGCGGAGGGAATGAAATGTCCTCTCTCAATTTTACTAATCTGGCTTTGTTCACAAATTCCTTCTGCAAGAGTTTGTTGGGAGAGTCTCAACTCTTTTCTTTTCAATCTGAATTTCTCTGCGAGTGTATTCATTAAAGATAATAATCCTTCCTATTTGCTTAATTTCATTATAAAATTTTTAGTTCAAAATAGCAAGTTAAAGAAATAAATAATTCTTTATGGTAATAATAATAAAAAAAAGTTCAAAACAAAATAAAAATACTTGACTGAATAATATATATATGTTAAAATAAAAACAAGGAAACAGAAAGGGGTTTCACTGCATGAGAAAAAAACGTGGAATTAAAAAAATAGTTACATTTGCATTACTAGGTGTTTTTATGTTTAGTAATACAATTCCTTATCAATAGTTTATTCAGAAGAATAAACAATTGGTAAGGTTTATAACTTCTCCTCATCTGGTGTGTTAATTTAATATTGGAGGTATATATAAATGAAACTTTTGAAAAAAACTATGCAAGCTGGACTAACAGTAATTTTCTTTGGTTTGCTAGCTACGAATACAGTATTTGCAGATAACTCTGATGGATGGCAGTTTGTCCAAGAAAACGGTAGAACCTATTACAAAAAGGGGGACCTCAAAGAAACGGACTGGCGAGTGATTGATGGGAAGACCTATTATTTTGATTATAATGGCGAAATGGTTATTGGTTGGCAGTACATTCCAATGCCAGTTAAAGGATATACAATTGGTCCTTACCCTAATGGTATAAGATTAGAAGGTTCCCCAATGCCAGAATGGTACTACTTTGACAAAAATGGAGTGCTACAAGAGTTTGTTGGTTGGCAAGAATTAGAGCTAAAAGATTCCTTAACCGTTGGGAAAAAACATGGTGAAGGCTGGGAAGGTCCCGAAGTTCTTAAATTAGCATACTACTACTTTGATCAAGATCATTATTTAAAGACAGGTTGGCTTTATGATCAATCTAACTGGTATTACCTAGCAAAAACAGGAAATTCTGGGAATAAGAATCTTGGTGGTGAAAGACGTGTAGGTTGGATAAATGATGGTTCAGCTTGGTACTATCTAGATTCAGAAACTGGTATCATGCAAACTGGTTGGAAGCAAATTGGCAATAAGTGGTACTACCTCCGTTCATCAGGAGCTATGGCGACTGGCTGGTATCAAGAAGGCTCAACTTGGTACTATTTAGATGCTGAAAATGGTGATATGAAAACGGGATGGCAATACCTTGGTAACAAGTGGTACTATCTCCGTTCATCAGGAGCTATGGCAACTGGTTGGGTGAAAGATGGTTCAACTTGGTACTACCTAAATGCAAGTAATGGAGATATGAAGACAGGTTGGTTCCAGGTCAATGGCAAATGGTACTATGCTTATAGCTCAGGTGATTTGGCAGTGAATACCACTGTAGATGGCTATTCTGTCAATTATAATGGCGAATGGGTTCGGTAACGAATGCTAATCGTAACTGTAGTTGATACTTAACTTAGTAAAAAGAGCTTTTTTCTACCATTTGTCAACTCTATCAATTTTTAAGAATTAAATGAGTCAAGACAGTAGCTATTCAGTATGTTTATCTACTGTAGTAGGTTGAAGAAAAGCTAAGAATGAGAAAGGACGAAGTTAGTCCTTTCTTTTTTATGTGACTATACTTTCTATTCAAATGAGCTTTTAACCAATTGATTGAGCCAATCCACTCTTAAAACCAAAGAGCAATTTCTCGCTTAGCTGACTCTTCTGAATCTGAACCATGTACAACATTTTGGATAACTTGATTTTCACCAGCAGCTTTTGCAAAATCACCTCGAATCGTTCCTGGTAAAGCTTCTTCTGGACGAGTTGCACCCATCATAGTCCGCCAAGTTTCGATTACTTTGGGACCAGAAATGATACCTACAAGAACCGGTCCTGAAGTCATAAATTCACGAATCGGTGGGTAAAAACTTTGGCCAACCAAGTCCTGATAGTGCTGGTCAATCAACTCTTCTGAAAGCTGTGAACGCAACTCCAATTTTTCGATTGTAAATCCACGTTGTTCGATGCGTTTTAACACTTCACCTACTAGTCCTCTTTTTACACCATCTGGTTTAATGATAAAAAATGTTTGTTCCATACCTGTCTCCTTTGTCAGCTTCTTTCTTTTATACTCTTCGAAAATCTCTTCAAACCACGTCAACGTCGCCTTGCCGTATATATGTGACTGACTTCGTCAGTTCTATCTACAACCTCAAAGCAGTGCCTTGAGCAACCTGCGGCTAGTTTCCTAGTTTGCTCTTTGATTTTCATTGATTATTATTTTACCACATTTCATGGAAAAACGGAGAAAGTTTTCAGAAAAGAGAAAGAGAACCCGAAGGCTCTCTCATTCTCTTTTATTCTACTGTTTCTTCCACAGTTTCAACGGCAGTATCCACAACTACTTCTGTTGTTTCTTCGTTTCCTTCTTCCTCTACTGGAGGATTAAGGTATTCTTCTTCGTTGATAGCATGTGGTTCAAGGTTACGGTAACGGGCCATACCAGTACCTGCTGGGATGATCTTACCGATGATAACATTTTCTTTAAGTCCAAGGAGATGGTCTTTCTTACCACGGATAGCTGCGTCAGTAAGGACACGAGTTGTTTCCTGGAAGGAAGCCGCTGACAAGAAACTATTTGTTTCAAGTGAAGCTTTGGTAATTCCCATAAGAACTGGGCGACCTGTCGCTGGAACTCCACCTGCGATAAGGACATCTTTGTTGGCATCTGTAAAGTCATTGATATCCATGAGGGTACCCATGAGAAGATCTGTGTCACCTGGATCCATGACACGGACTTTACGGATCATTTGACGAACCATTACCTCGATGTGTTTGTCACCGATTTCTACCCCTTGGCTACGGTAAACTTTTTGTACTTCACCAAGAAGGTAAGTTTCAACTGACAAGACATCACGAACTGCAAGGAGACGTTTTGGTTGGATAGAACCTTCTGTAAGAGCAGCACCACGCGCTACTTGGTCACCAACTTCAACACGCATACGAGCGGTAAATGGAACGACATATTCACCTTCGCCAGTTTCACCCTTAACAAAGACTTTCTTGGTACGAGTTGATGCATCTTCTTCGATAGCAGTAACTTGTCCTTTAACCTCTGTGATAACCGCTTCCCCTTTAGGATTGCGGGCTTCAAAGATTTCTTGGACACGAGGAAGACCCTGAGTGATATCGGTATTTGAGGCAACCCCACCCGTGTGGAAGGTACGCATTGTAAGCTGTGTACCAGGTTCCCCGATAGATTGGGCAGCGATTGTACCAACTGCTTCACCAACTTCAACCGCATCACCAGTCGCCAAGTTGATACCATAACAGTGACGGCAGACACCGTGACGAGTGTTACATGTAAATACAGAGCGGATAGTTACTTCTTCCACACCAGCATTGACAATTTCACGCGCCTTGTCTTCTGTAATCAACTCATTTGGACCGATGATCACTGCACCAGTTTCTGGATGTTTAACAGTTTTCTTAGTGTAACGACCATTGAGACGCTCTTCGAGTGACTCGATCATTTCTTTTCCTTCTGCGATAGAACGAATCAGGAGACCACGGTCTGTTCCACAGTCGTCCTCACGGATGATAACGTCTTGGGCAACGTCAACCAAACGACGAGTCAAGTAACCTGAGTCGGCTGTCTTAAGGGCCGTATCGGTCATACCTTTACGGGCACCGTGAGTTGAGAAGAACATTTCGAGTACTGACAAACCTTCACGGAAGTTTGAAAGGATTGGCAATTCCATGATACGTCCGTTCGGAGCAGCCATCAGACCACGCATACCGGCAAGCTGTGAGAAGTTTGAGATGTTACCACGGGCTCCTGAGTCCATCATCATAACGATTGGGTTCTTAGGATCTTGGTTGGCAATCAAGCGTTTCTCTAATTTTTCACGGGCAGCACGCCATTCAGCTGTAACGGCATTGTAACGCTCGTCGTCTGTAATCATACCACGACGGAATTGTTTTGTGATTTGTTCTACACGTTTGTGTGATTCTTCAATGATTTCAGCCTTGTCATCAACGACTGGGATATCGGCAATACCCACTGTCAATCCTGCAAGAGTTGAGTGGTGGTAACCGAGGTTCTTCATACGGTCAAGTAGGGCAGAAGTTTCTGTCGTACGGAAACGTTTGAAGATTTCAGCGATGATATTTCCAAGGTTTTTCTTCTTGAATGGAGGGTTGAGTTCAAGTTTGCTGATAGCTTCCTTGATATCTCCACCAAGTGGCAAGAAGTATTTAGCTGGAACGCCTTCTGTCAAGTTGGCATTGTTTGGTTCTTGCAAGTATGGTAGACCCTCTGGCATGATGTCGTTGAAGAGAATTTTACCAACTGTTGTAAGCAAGACCTTATGTTTTTGCTCTTCTGTCCAAGGCTTGTTGAGGCTGTCTGTTGCGATACCAACACGTGAGTGGAGGTGAACATAACCATTACGGTAAGCCATAACCGCTTCGTCACGGTCTTTGAAGACCATTCCTTCACCTTCACGACCAGCTTCTTCCATGGTCAAGTAGTAGTTACCCAAAACCATATCCTGAGATGGAGTAACAACTGGTTTACCATCTTTCGGGTTCAAGATGTGCTCAGCAGCTAGCATCAAGATACGAGCTTCTGCTTGGGCTTCTTCTGAAAGCGGTACGTGGATGGCCATTTGGTCCCCGTCAAAGTCGGCATTGTAGGCTTCACAGACAAGTGGGTGCAAGCGAAGGGCCTTACCATCAATCAAGACTGGCTCGAAGGCTTGGATACCCAAACGGTGAAGGGTCGGTGCGCGGTTCAAAAGCACTGGGTGTTCTTTAATCACTTCTTCAAGAATATCCCAGATACGCTCATCTCCGCGTTCCACCAAGCGTTTAGCAGCTTTGACGTTTTGCACGATATCACGGGCAACAATTTCACGCATCACGAATGGTTTAAAGAGCTCAATCGCCATTTCACGTGGCACACCACATTGGTACATCTTAAGAGTTGGACCAACGGCGATAACAGAACGTCCTGAGAAGTCAACACGTTTACCGAGCAAGTTTTGACGGAAGCGTCCTTGTTTACCTTTAAGCATGTGGCTCAATGATTTCAGTGGACGGCTACCTGGTCCTGTGATTGGACGACCACGACGACCATTGTCAATCAAAGCGTCAACCGCTTCTTGAAGCATACGCTTCTCATTTTGAACGATGATACCTGGTGCATTCAACTCAAGCAAGCGAGCCAAACGGTTGTTACGGTTGATAACACGACGGTAAAGATCGTTCAAGTCAGATGAGGCAAAACGGCCACCATCCAACTGCAACATTGGACGAAGATCTGGTGGAATAACCGGAAGGATGTTGAGAATCATCCATTCAGGTTTGTTTCCAGACTTGTAAAAGGCATCCAAAACATCCAAACGACGGATGGCTTTGACACGTTTTTGTCCAGTAGCTGTTTTCAACTCTTCTTTGAGTTCAGCAATTTCTTTTTCAAGATCTACTTGTTTCAAAAGGTCTTGGATAGCTTCGGCACCCATCTTGGCAACGAATGATCCATAACCATACTCACGCAAGCGCTCACGGTATTCGCGCTCTGTCATGATAGACTTGTGCTCAAGTGGTGTATCCTTAGGATCAATCACCACATAAGCCGCAAAGTAGATAACTTCCTCGAGGGCACGAGGGCTCATATCAAGGGTCAAGCCCATACGGCTTGGAATCCCCTTGAAGTACCAGATGTGAGATACAGGAGCTTTCAACTCGATATGTCCCATACGCTCACGACGAACTTTCGTACGCGTTACTTCAACCCCACAGCGGTCACAAACAATTCCTCTGTAACGAATGCGTTTGTACTTACCACAAGCACATTCCCAGTCTTTTGTAGGACCAAAGATAACTTCATCAAAGAGTCCTTCACGTTCTGGTTTCAAGGTACGGTAATTGATTGTTTCAGGTTTTTTGACTTCTCCATAAGACCATGAACGGACTTTACTTGGAGAAGCTAGGGTGATTTGCATACTTTTAAAACGATTTACATCAACCACTATTTCTTCCCTTTCTATTCTAAGTGAACTGCTTATTCTTCTTCAGCAGCTTCTTCTGTTGCTTCCGCTTTTGTTGCTTTCTCAGCTTCTTCAGCTTCAAAGGCTGCTTTAGCCTCTTGGGCTGCTTTTTCGCGGGCTTTTTCAAGGTCATCTACGTGGATGACATCTTCGTCCATTCCTTCATCCAAGTCGCGAAGTTCCACTTCTTGGTCATCTTCGTCAAGGACACGCATGTCAAGACCAAGAGATTGCAATTCTTTGACAAGAACTCGGAAGGATTCTGGAACACCTGGTTTTGGAATTGGTTTTCCTTTTGTAATAGCTTCATAGGCTTTCAAACGTCCGTTGATATCGTCAGACTTGTAAGTCAAGATTTCTTGAAGGACATTTGATGCACCGTAGGCTTCAAGAGCCCAAACCTCCATCTCACCGAAACGTTGTCCACCAAACTGAGCTTTACCTCCGAGTGGTTGTTGAGTAACAGTTGAGTATGGTCCGACTGAACGAGCGTGCAATTTATCATCAACCATGTGGTGGAGTTTGATCATGTACATGACTCCGACAGAAACACGGTTATCAAACGGTTCACCCGTACGTCCATCGTAAAGGATTGTTTTGGCATCGCTATCCATACCAGCTTCTTTAACAGTTGACCAAAGGTCTTCAGAACTTGCTCCGTCAAAGACTGGTGTTGCGATGTGAATACCAAGAGTACGAGCCGCCATACCAAGGTGGAGCTCCATAACCTGACCGATATTCATACGTGATGGCACCCCAAGTGGGTTCAACATGATATCGACTGGAGTTCCGTCTGGAAGATAAGGCATGTCTTCTACAGGAACGATACGAGAAACAACCCCTTTGTTTCCGTGACGTCCGGCCATCTTATCTCCGACCTTGATCTTACGTTTTTGAGCGATGTAAACGCGAACCAGCATGTTCACACCTGATTGCAACTCATCTCCATTTGCACGTGTAAAGATCTTAACATCACGAACGACACCATCGGCACCGTGTGGTACACGAAGAGAAGTGTCACGTACTTCACGAGATTTATCTCCGAAGATAGCGTGCAAGAGACGTTCTTCAGCTGAAAGGTCTTTCTCACCCTTAGGTGTTACTTTACCTACAAGGATATCGCCTTCTTTAACCTCAGCACCGATACGGATAATCCCCATTTCGTCAAGGTCTTTAAGGGCATCTTCACCAACGTTTGGAATTTCACGAGTAATTTCTTCAGGCCCAAGCTTTGTATCGCGGGTTTCTGATTCGTATTCTTCAAGGTGAACAGATGTATAAACATCGTCTTTCACCAAGCGTTCGCTCATGATAACGGCATCCTCGAAGTTGTAACCTTCCCAAGTCATGTAGGCAACGATTGGGTTTTGTCCAAGCGCCATTTCTCCATTTTCCATAGAAGGTCCGTCAGCGATGAAATCGCCTCTTTCAACGACATCGCCAACTTTAACAAGAGTACGTTGGTTGTAAGCAGTACCTGAGTTTGAACGACGGAATTTTTGGATGTGGTAAACATCCAATGAACCATCTTCACGACGAACTTCTACCTTGTCAGCATCTGCATAGGTAACTTTACCGTCATACTGAGCAATCACAGCAGCTCCTGAATCGTGGGCTGCTTGGTATTCCATACCAGTACCAACGTAAGGTGCTTTAGGATTAATCAATGGCACAGCCTGACGTTGCATGTTGGCTCCCATGAGGGCACGGTTGGAGTCATCGTTTTCCAAGAAAGGAATACATGCTGTCGCAACGGCAACTACCTGTTTTGGTGATACGTCCATGTAGTCAACAACATTAGCTGGATACTCTTGGTTGACCCCTTGGTGACGTCCCATGACAACTTTCTCAGCAAAAGTTCCATCTTCATTAAGACGAGAGTTAGCCTGTGCTACAGTAAATTCATCTTCTTCATCGGCTGTCAACCAAACGATTTCGTTCGTAACAACACCTGTTTCACGGTCAACCTTACGGTATGGTGTTTGAACAAAACCATATTTGTTCAAGTGTCCGTAAGATGACAAGTTATTGATCAAACCGATGTTAGGTCCTTCAGGTGTCTCGATTGGACACATACGACCATAGTGAGTGTAGTGCACGTCACGTACTTCATATCCAGCACGGTCACGTGTCAAACCACCAGGTCCCAAGGCTGACAGACGGCGTTTGTGAGACAACTCAGAAAGCGGATTGTGTTGGTCCATGAACTGTGACAACTGTGATGAACCAAAGAATTCTTTAACCGCAGCTGTTACAGGACGGATATTGATGATTTGTTGTGGTGTCAAGACTTCGTTGTCCTGAACAGACATACGTTCACGGACATTACGTTCCATACGAGAAAGTCCAAGGCGTACTTGGTTGGCAAGCAATTCACCAACCGCACGGATACGACGGTTCCCAAGGTGGTCGATGTCATCTACACGGCCAAGTCCTTCAGCCAAGTTGAGGAAGTAGCTCATCTCAGCAAGGATATCTGCAGGAGTGACGATACGAACCTTGTCATCTGGATTAGCATTACCAATGATCGTTACAACACGGTCTGGATCAGTTGGAGCAACAACCTTGAATTTTTGAAGAACAACTGGCTCAGTCACAACGGCTGCATCATTTGGAATGTAGACAATCTTGTTCAAGTCGCCATCCAAATGGCTTTCAATGCTTTCAATCACGCTACGAGTCATGATTGTTCCAGCTTCTACCAAGATTTCTCCTGTTTCAGGGTCTACCAATGGCTCAGCAATAGTTTGGTTAAGCAAGCGTGTTTTAACATTGAGTTTTTTATTGATTTTGTAACGACCAACTGCTGCCAAGTCATAGCGACGTGGGTCAAAGAAACGAGCTACAAGCAAGCTACGTGAGCTTTCAGCAGTCTTAGGCTCACCTGGACGAAGGCGTTCGTAAATTTCTTTCAAAGCTTCGTCTGTACGAGAGTCCATTGGGTTCTTGTGGATATCTTTTTCAACAGTGTTGCGAACCAATTCGCTGTCACCAAAGATATCAAAGATTTCATCATCACCTGAGAAACCAAGCGCACGAACCAAGGTTGTAAATGGAATCTTACGAGTACGGTCGATACGAGTGTAGGCGATATCTTTTGAGTCACTTTCAAGTTCCAACCAAGCTCCACGGTTAGGGATAACCGTTGAACCGTAGCCCACTTTACCGTTTTTATCAACTTTATCGTTAAAGTAAACACCTGGTGAGCGGACCAACTGAGATACGATGATACGTTCACCACCATTGATGATGAAAGTACCCATTTCTGTCATGATTGGGAAATCACCAAAGAAAACTTCTTGAGTTTTGATTTCGCCTGTTTCTTTATTGATCAAGCGGAAGGTTACAAAAATTGGTGCTGAGTAGCTAGCATCGTGGATACGAGCTTCTTCTAGCGTGTATTTTGGTTCCTTGATTTCATATCCAACAAATTCCAACTCCATTGTGTCTGTGAAGTTTGAAATTGGCAATACATCTTCAAACACTTCCTTAAGACCATGGTCTAGGAAATCTTTGAATGAGTCAGTTTGAATTTCAATCAAATTTGGTAAGTCAAGAACTTCTTTGATTCTTGAAAAACTACGACGGGTACGATGTTTCCCGTATTGAACGTCATGTCCTGCCAAGATGATTCTCCTTTGTAAATAAGTTCCAAGCCTTGTCAATCAGGCTTTTCTAATCGTCATATGGTTTTAAAAACCCCTATCACCGTGTCCTTTTGATAAATTTTCAGAATCTTTAAGTCTTTGTTACAAGTACTCAAAATCCTGAAAAAAAGCACAAAAAGAGCAGCTAAATCTGACTTTTTCAGAAGATTTAACTGCTGTGAGCCTTGTCTGGACAATATTTCAGACAAAACCTACGACAAATGATTATTTATATTATACCCTAATTAGCTAGATTTTTCAAGGGGATTAACAATTTTTTGACAAAATCTTTTCCTATAAAAATTAAATTCAACTATTGATTTACGAAGTCCATTTTCAGCCCAATTATCTACGAAGAATATAGTAAATTACAGTTATCATATTTTATCTTAGCCCGTTTTTCTTGACTTTACTTGCTTTTTCTTTTAATATATATGTATAAATATATAGGGAGGTTTGTTATGGATATTTTGCTTTCTGAAACAGAACAAAATCTGCTAGTGTTACTGGAAGAACTAACCAAACACCAGGATTGGATACAAGATTCATCTTTGTCAGAAAATCTGAATCTGTCAGTGAAAGAATTGCAAGAACACCTTTTAAAGCTCGAGCAATTGTTTCCGAACCTCCTTATTCGCTCAACAAAAGAAGGTATTCAGTTGCAGTTTGAAGCCCGAAACTCTTTAGACCCTAGGATTGCTATCTTTGAACAATCTGCAACCTACTCTTTTTTGAACCAACTTTTTTTCAAGGACAACCAATCACTTGACCAAATATGTCAGGCACTTTCGACTAATCCAGAGCAGATTGAGGAAAGCATTCATCGTCTCAACACTAAACTTCCACAACATTATGACATCAAGGTCCAAATTTCCCCTTTAGGCATGGAGGGAGCAGAAGAAGACATTCGCGCCTTTTATCTGGACTACTTTAGTCAAAGTTACAGTTTTCTTGATTGGCCCTTCCCTTCTACTTCTGAAGAATCGCTCACTCAGCTGATTCAGCTATTTTTAAAGGCCCAACAAGTTTCACCTAACCTCAGCAGCTTACGGCAAATCAAATATACCCTGGCTATCAATCTAGAGCGGTTAAATAGGGGACGTTTCATCGAAAATCCTGCTCCTCTTTTAACCAGTCACTACAGCTCTCTCATGCAAATTCCGCAGTTTGAACAAGATATCAAAAAGCTGGCTAAAAAACTCCATTTTGAACCTACAAAGGAAACACTGGAACAGCTATTTTCAACTCCAGTAAAGTCTCCTCGAATCACAAACAAGCCTAACAATGGAGCCTTAGGAGACATTCATCAGATTCAAAAATCCTACCGTTTATTGAGCCAAATTCTAGAAGAGCTGGCCAAAGAATTTCACCTACAGATTGAAAATCGCGAAGAATTGATTTGGCTCCTCCACTACACTGCCCAATCTGATTTTCTCCACCCACTTAGCAACAAATCTCTTGAAAAGCAAAAGTCTCTGCTTTTAACCAATTACCAAAAAGAATTTCCTAAACTATTGGACGCAAGTCAAAGGAAATTTCAGGTTTATCTAGCTGAAATTGGTTTAGAAAGTCACCCGAGTAAACTACAAGAGCTAGTTTATGCCTTTTCTATCCAAGGACAACGCATTTTAGTCCAATTACTTCAAAAACTTCCCAAAATTCGTGTTTTGGTCATTAGTCATCTAGATAGTGAGCATGCACAAAACCTAATTGACACCCTTTCCCACTACGGTAACAATCTCTATCTATTTGACCCTTGGGAAAAATCCAGTATCTCTTCCTCAATCTTCAATCAAATTCCACACGATATTGTGATCACCACCTTCCCTGTTTCCAACTGCCCGAAACCCATTATTTGTAGTCGGAATCTTTCTACTGCAGAACTATTTCACCACCTCCACCTTTTGGGTTCACAAATTCATAAAGAAAGACTAGCTTAGTCGTAACAGAAAACCTGTTGCGATTTTTCTTTTGTTTTAATTTAGAGAAAACGCTTGCATATTGTTTTACTACATGCTATACTGATATAGAAATTTATTGATTGGAGAATCATCATGAGAAAAACACCATCTCACACCGAGAAAAAAATGGTCTACAGTATCCGTTCCCTCAAAAATGGAACTGGTTCTGTCCTTATCGGAGCAAGTCTTGTCCTACTTGCCATGGCTACACCAACTATCTCAGCCAACGAAAGTACACCAACCACTAACGCAAGTAATAGTGAAACTACTACTGCCCTTGCCCAACCTCTTACTGATACAGCAAACATCGCTGGCAAGAACGAAAGCGATATTTCTTCAACTGACAATGCAAACGCTTCCCTAGAGAAAAAAGAAGAAAAACCTGCAACAGAGCCAACAACTCCTGCTGCAAGCTCGGCCAATTCAGCACCACAAACTGGACAAGATCGTTCAAGTGAGCCAACGACTTCTACTAGTCCAGCAACGACTGAAACTAAGGCAGAAGAGCCCATCGAAGACAACTACTTCCGTATCCATGTCAAAAAACTTCCTGAAGAAAACAAGGATGCTCAAGGACTATGGACTTGGGACGATGTTGAAAAACCTTCTGAAAACTGGCCAAACGGAGCCTTGTCCTTTAAGGATGCCAAAAAAGATGATTATGGCTACTACCTAGATGTCAAATTAAAGGGAGAACAAGCCAAGAAAATTAGCTTCCTCATCAATAATACAGCTGGAAAAAATCTAACCGGCGATAAATCGGCCGAAAAACTGGTTCCAAAGATGAATGAGGCTTGGTTAGACCAAGATTACAAGGTTTTCTCTTACGAACCACAACCTGCAGGAACTATTCGCGTCAACTATTACCGTACAGATGGCAACTATGACAAGAAATCTCTCTGGTACTGGGGAGATGTGAAAAATCCAAGTAGTGGTGAATGGCCTAACGGAACAGACTTTACAGCTACAGGCAAATATGGTCGCTATATCGATATTCCACTCAAAGATGCAGCTAAAGACCTTGGATTTTTATTACTAGACAGAAGCAAACAAGGAGACGATGTGAAAATCCGTAAAGAAGATTATAAATTTACAGATTTGAAAAATCATAGCCAAATTTTCCTAAAAGACGATGACGAATCGATTTACACAAATCCATACTATGTCCACGATATCCGTATGACAGGTGCCCAACACGTAGGAACATCTAGCATTGAAAGTAGCTTTTCAACCCTAGTCGGTGCCAAAAAAGAAGATATCCTCAAGCACTCCAACATCACTAATCACCTAGGAAACAAAGTAACTATTACCGATGTTGCAATCGATGAAGCTGGTAAGAAAGTGACTTACAGCGGAGATTTCTCAGATACAAAACATCCCTATACTGTTAGCTACAATTCCGACCAATTCACTACCAAAACAAGCTGGCGCCTTAAAGATGAGACTTACAGCTATGATGGCAAACTGGGAGCTGACCTAAAAGAAGAAGGAAAACAAGTTGATTTAACCCTTTGGTCACCAAGTGCTGATAAGGTTTCTGTTGTTGTCTACGACAAGAATGACCCTGAAAAAGTAGTTGGAACTGTCGCTCTTGAAAAAGGGGAAAGAGGAACTTGGAAGCAAACTCTGAATGAAAGCTCTGGTCTCGGTATCAGCAACTACACTGGCTACTACTACCACTACCAAATCGAGCGCCAAGGTAAAACTGTTCTTGCACTCGATCCTTACGCTAAATCCCTCGCTGCTTGGAATAGTGACGATGCCAAGATTGACGATGCCCATAAAGTGGCTAAAGCTGCCTTTGTAGATCCAGCTAAACTAGGACCTCAAGACTTGACTTATGGTAAGATTCACAACTTCAAGACTCGTGAAGATGCCGTTATCTATGAAGCTCATGTGCGTGACTTCACTTCAGATCCTGCCATTGCAAAAGACTTGACCAAACCATTTGGGACCTTTGAATCCTTTATCGAAAAACTAGACTACCTCAAAGGCTTGGGGGTAACCCACATCCAGCTCCTTCCAGTCTTGTCTTACTACTTTGTCAATGAATTGAAAAACCATGAACGCTTGTCTGACTATGCTTCAAGCAACAGCAACTACAACTGGGGATATGACCCTCAAAACTACTTCTCCTTGACTGGTATGTACTCAAGCGATCCTAAGAATCCAGAAAAACGAATCGCAGAATTTAAAAACCTCATCAACGAAATCCACAAACGTGGCATGGGAGCTATCCTGGACGTAGTGTATAACCATACAGCCAAAGTCGATATCTTTGAAGATTTAGAACCAAACTACTACCACTTTATGGATGCTGATGGTACACCTCGCACTAGCTTTGGTGGTGGGCGTTTGGGAACAACCCACCATATGACCAAACGGCTCCTAGTTGACTCTATCAAATATCTAGTTGATACCTACAAAGTGGATGGCTTCCGTTTCGATATGATGGGAGACCACGACGCAGCTTCTATCGAAGAAGCTTACAAGGCTGCACGCGCCCTCAATCCAAACCTCATCATGCTTGGTGAAGGTTGGAGAACCTATGCTGGTGATGAAAATATGCCTACTAAAGCTGCTGACCAAGATTGGATGAAACATACCGATACTGTCGCTGTCTTCTCAGACGACATCCGTAACAACCTCAAGTCTGGTTATCCAAACGAAGGTCAACCTGCCTTTATCACAGGTGGCAAGCGTGATATCAACACCATCTTCAAAAATCTCATTGCTCAACCAACCAACTTTGAAGCTGACAGCCCTGGAGATGTCATCCAATACATCGCAGCCCATGATAACTTGACCCTCTTTGACATCATCGCCCAATCTATCAAAAAAGACCCAAGCAAGGCTGAGAACTATGCTGAAATCCACCGTCGTTTGCGACTTGGAAATCTCATGGTCTTAACAGCTCAAGGAACTCCATTTATCCACTCTGGTCAGGAATATGGTCGCACCAAACAATTCCGTGACCCAGCCTACAAGACTCCAGTAGCAGAGGACAAACAACCAAACAAATCTCACTTGTTGCGTGATAAGGACGGCAATCCATTTGACTATCCTTACTTCATCCATGACTCTTACGATTCGAGTGATGCTATTAACAAGTTTGACTGGACTAAGGCTACAGATGGAAAAGCATATCCTGAAAATGTCAAGAGCCGTGACTATATGAAAGGTTTGATTGCCCTTCGTCAATCTACAGATGCCTTCCGACTTAAGAGTCTTAAAGATATCAAGGACCGTGTCCACCTCATCACTGTCCCAGGCCAAAATGGTGTGGCAAAAGAGGATGTAGTGATTGGCTACCAAATCACTGCTCCAAACGGAGATATCTACGCAGTCTTTGTCAATGCGGACGAAAAAGCTCGTGAATTTAATTTGGGAACTGCCTTCGCCCACCTCAGAAATGCTGAAGTTTTAGCAGATGAAAACCAAGCAGGACCAGTTGGAATTGCCAACCCGAAAGGACTTGAATGGACTGAAAAAGGCTTGAAATTAAATGCCCTTACAGCTACTGTTCTTAGAGTCGCTCAAGGCGGTGCCAGCGTTGCCCCAGCTGTGGAAGAAAAACCAGAATTTGACCTTTCTAGCTTAAAACAAGAACACGGTCAAAATAACGGCCAAGACAATATGTCAAACCGAGTAGACAAACCGGAACAGCAAACTCCAGCTCCACAAACTAAACCTGATTCTGCAAAACCGGATGCAAAAGTAGCTAATGTGGAAAATAAACCTAGCCAAGCTACAGCTGATTCACAAGCTGAACAAGAAGCACAAGCATCATCTGTAAGTGAAGCTATTCAAAACGAATCGGTAGATAACTCTAACAAGGAAACTATAGCTGTGCCCCTAGCTAAACATGCTGAACTTCCAAATACAGGAACCAAAAACGAGCACAAACTCCTGTTTGCAGGAATTAGTCTCCTTGCCCTTCTAGGTCTCGGGTTCTTACTAAAAAACAAAAAAGAGAACTAAACTAGCCCTCCTATAGAAAAATCCCCCAAGCATTATAGCTCGGGGGATTAATTTTTGTACAATATTTGTCGTCCTAATAAGCTTGATTAGGATTTTTTATTAAGCCTCTTTCATGGCAAAATAAGCCCGTACTTTTGGAGCCACTTGCGTGCCGAAGAGTTCAATAGCTCGCAGAACTTGATCATGTGGCATAGAACCAAGAGGTAGGTGCAACATAAAGCGGTCCAAGCCTAAATCCTCAATCATGCGAATCAATTTTTCGGCTACCTGATCTGGATTGCCCACAAACATGGCTCCATTTGCTCCAATCTGCTCAAGGTATTGTTCATAACGCAATTCCTGCCAGTGTGGACGGTCTTTGGAAATAGCATCCACTACTTGCTTGGTCGGATGGAAATAATCTTTCACAGCCTGCTCGCCATCTTCAGCAATCCAACCCCAAGAATGGGCTCCAACCTTTAGTTCATGACTGGCATGACCCGCTTCGCTCCCAATCTCACGATAAGCCTGAATCAACTTTTTAAAATAACGTGGATTACCACCAATAATAGCATAGACAATCGGCAACCCCGCCTGAGCAATCTTCACTGTTGATTCAACATGACCACCTGTCGCTATCCACAAGGGCAATTTGTACTGAACTGGACGAGGATAGACTTCTTTGCCAGCAATCGTTTGAGTCAATCGACCTTGCCAGTCTAGCTTGGTCTTTTCATTGACTAACTGAAGCAAGTCTAATTTCTCATCAAAGAGAGCTTCGTAGTCTTTCAAGTTATGGCCGAACAGAGGGAAAGATTCCGTGAAAGAACCCCTTCCAGCCATAATCTCCGCACGTCCATTTGACAAAGCATCGATAGTGGCATACTGTTGGAACAAACGAATAGGATCCATGCTTGACAAAATGCTGACTGCACTGGTCAAACGGATTTTCTTGGTATTGACTGCACCTGCTGCCAGGACAATCTCTGGGGCTGATACCGCAAAATCCGCTCGATGGTGCTCGCCAATCCCATACACATCCAAACCAACCTTGTCAGCCAGTTCAATTTCTGCCACCAACTGGCGAATGCGTTCGGCATGACTGTAAGTCTGTCCAGTCCCTTCAAGCTCCGTTGTTTCCCCAAATGTTGAAATTCCCAATTCTACCACAGTGATTCTCCTTGTCTACCTCTGTCCTTCAATTTGAAAAATTATTCTAACACGAATCTTGAGTACAAGCAATCGATTTGCTCACAAGAAAAAGCCTAGATAACTAGACTTTTTTAGCTTATTCTACCGTTACTGACTTGGCAAGGTTACGTGGTTTGTCCACATCGAGGCCACGGTGGAGGGTTGCAAAGTAAGCGACCAATTGCGTTGGCACAACCATTGAAATTGGTGAGAGGTAAGGGTGTACAGTCGTAAGGACAATATCATCTGTCTCTTTAGCAACATTTTCTTCTGCGATAGTGAGAACCTTGGCACCACGGGCTGCCACCTCTTGGATATTTCCACGAGTGTGGTTGGCAAGAACTGGATCTGACAAGAGAGCCAAGACAGGTGTTCCTTCTTCAATCAAGGCAATAGTTCCGTGCTTGAGTTCTCCTGCCGCAAAGCCTTCACACTGGATGTAAGAAATCTCTTTGAGTTTAAGGCTTGCTTCCATAGCTACATAGTAATCTTGACCACGCCCAATATAAAAGGCGTTGCGAGTTGTTTCAAGAAGCTCACGAACCTTGGCTTCAATGGTTTCTTTCTCTGAAAGAGTTGATTCGATAGACTGAGCTACGATTGACAACTCATGAACTAAATCAAAGGCTTGCGCTTTGGCATTGCCATTTGCTTCTCCGACTGCTTTTGCAAGGAAGGCAAGGGCTGCAATTTGCGCTGTATAAGCCTTGGTTGATGCCACGGCAATTTCAGGACCTGCATGAAGGAGCATGGTATGGTTGGCTTCACGTGAAAGAGTTGAACCTGGTACGTTTGTCACTGTCAAGCTTGGAATTCCCATTTCATTAGCCTTAACCAAAACCTGACGGCTATCCGCTGTTTCACCAGACTGGCTGATAAAGATGAAAAGTGGTTTCTTACTGAGAAGTGGCATACCGTAGCCCCACTCAGATGAGATTCCAAGTTCCACTGGCGTATCTGTCAATTCTTCCAGCATCTTCTTAGAAGCAAATCCTGCGTGGTAAGATGTTCCAGCTGCAAGGATGTAGATACGGTCTGCGTCTTGAACAGCCTGGATGATAGCTGGGTCTACGACAACTTGACCAGCCTCATCTGTGTAGGCTTGGATGAGTTTACGCATAACCGTTGGTTGCTCGTCAATTTCCTTGAGCATGTAGTAAGGGTAAGTTCCCTTACCGATATCTGACAAGTCAAGTTCAGCAGTGTAGCTAGCACGCTCACGACTATTTCCATCATAGTCTTGAACTTCCACACTATCAGCCTTGACGATTACCAACTCTTGGTCATGAATTTCCATGTATTGGTTGGTCTCACGAATCATAGCCATAGCATCTGAGCAGACCATGTTATAGCCTTCTCCAAGACCAATCAAAAGTGGTGATTTATTTTTAGCCACGTAGATGACTTCAGGATCTTGTGAGTCAACCAAGGCAAAGGCATAAGAACCACGGATGATGTGAAGAGCTTTTTTGAAGGCTTCAAGAACTGACAAGCCATCTTCTTCCGCAAATTTTCCAATCAAGTGAACGGCGATTTCCGTATCTGTTTGCCCTTTGAAGTGGTGACCTGCAAGGTATTCTTCCTTGATTTCAAGGTAGTTCTCAATCACCCCATTGTGAACCAAGACAAAACGTTCTGTCTCAGAGCGGTGTGGGTGAGCATTGTCCTCAGTTGGTTTTCCGTGAGTTGCCCAACGAGTATGTCCGATACCAGTTGTTCCCTCAACACCAGCTGTCTTGGCAGACAATTCTGCGATACGACCAACCGCCTTAACCAGATGATTTTCAGCACCACCTAGGACAAAAATTCCCGCAGAATCATAACCACGGTATTCGAGCTTTTCAAGCCCTTGAATCAAAATATCAGTTGCATTTGTGTTTCCAACAACACCAACAATTCCACACATAGTATATACGACACAGACAAGCTGTGCTTTCTCCTTAAAATTGGTATAGTCTAATTCCTCTTTTATAGAATCAGCAAAAACAGTATATACTTGTTTCTTTCACTTGTCAAGAGTAAAAATTGGTATAGTTCAAATTAAGCTCCTGTAAGCAAAAAACTCTGACCAATTAGGATAATCAGTCAGAGTCTTTTTTAAAATCCATTATTATCGCTTAATTCCTTGAACCAGTGCCCTGATTTTTTCAGACGACGTTCTTGCGTTTCCAAGTCTAATTCGACTAAACCATAGCGATTTTTATAGCTATTGAGCCATGACCAGCAGTCAATAAAGGTCCAAATCAAGTATCCCTTACAATTGGCTCCATCTTCAATAGCACGGTAAAGTTCACGCAGATGACCTTTTACAAAGTCAATACGGTAATCATCTTGAATCATTCCATTCTCACGGAATTTTTCTTCCCCTTCAACACCCATACCATTCTCTGTCAACATCCACTCAATATTGCCATAATTTTCCTTGATATTTTGGGCAATGTCATAAATCCCTTGCTCATAAATCTCCCAGCCACGATGAGGATTGATTTTACGTCCAGGCATCACATAAGGCTCGTAAAAATATTCTGGTAAGAGTGGACTCTCAGGATGCTTAGCAAATCGAGGAGCCATAACACGCAAAGGTTGATAGTAGTTGACACCAAGGAAGTCCACCGTATTGTCACGAATGAGATCCAACTCCTCCTCTGTAGCATCAGGCAAGAGACCGTGTTCATGCAAGATTTCTACCAACTCCTGTGGATAAGTCCCCAAAACAGACGGATCTAAGAAAGATTGGGCCTGAAAAAGGTCCGCAATACGAGCAGCCTTGACATCAGCAGGATGCTGGCTACGTGGATAAGCCGGTGTCAAGTTGAGGACAATCCCAATCTTGGAATCTGGCAAGAGTTCATGACAAGCCTTAACCGCCCGACTGCTAGCTAATTGTGTATGATAAGCTACTTTAACAGCTGCCTCTGCATCCACCTTATGTGGATAATGGGCATCGTAAAAATAGCCAAACTCTACAGGAACGATTGGCTCGTTAAAGGTAATCCATTGATCCACTAGATCTCCATAAGTCTCAAAACAAAAACGAGCATAATCTTCATAGGCTGAGACAGTCGCCTTATTTTCCCAACCATCACCAGCTTCTTGAAGGGCAAAAGGCAGATCAAAATGGTAAAGATTGACTAAAAGACGAATCCCCTTAGCCTTAATAGCCTCAAAAACCTTACGATAAAAATCCACACCTTGAGGGTTGACTTTTCCACGCCCTTGTGGAAAAATCCGTGACCACTGAATAGAAGTCCGAAAGGCCGTGTGACCAGTTTCTAACAGTAGCTCAATATCCTTTTCCCAGTTTTCATAAAAGGTTGATGTTTTATCTGGACCAATCCCATTATAGTAGCGATTTGGCTCCACTTGGTACCAATAATCCCAGAGATTATCTCCCTTACCGTCACCAGCTACACGTCCTTCTGTTTGTGGTCCAGAAGTAGAGGATCCCCAGACAAAATCCTTTGGAAATCTTAGCATACATTTACCTCTTTATCTACTCATTTTTCCCATTATACAGAAAAAACAAGGTAAAAACTAGTTACATTTTTTCCTTGTTTTTCTTCTGATTATAGTTTTTATTTCTTGTTGAGGATTTCAAGCGTTTCGAGCAAGTTATCTGCATGAACTTCGATGGTGTCACCAGTCGCTTTAATCTTCACTTCTACGATGCCATCGGCTGCTTTCTTCCCAACAGTGATACGGATTGGCAATCCAATCAAGTCGCTATCACTGAATTTGACTCCGACACGTTCATTACGGTCATCTGTCAAGACTTCGTAACCAGCTCCCATCAAGCTTGCTTCAAGTTTTTCTGTCAAGGCTTGCGCTTCTTCGTCCTTGACATTGACAGTGATCAAGTGCACATCAAATGGTGCCAATTCTTTAGGGAAATTGATTCCCCAAGCATAACGGTATTCACCTTTTGGCGTTTTGTTAACAAAGAGGCGAGCGTGTTGCTCCATCACTGCTGAAAGGAGACGGCTGACACCGATACCATATGAACCCATGATGATTGGCACAGCACGGCCATTTTCATCCAAGACATCTGCTCCCATGCTTGCAGAATAGCGAGTGCCGAGTTTGAAGATGTGACCAATTTCGATACCACGCGCAAAGTTAAGGACACCTTGTCCGTCTGGAGAAATTTCACCCTCACGAACTTCACGGATATCCACATATTCTGCAGTAAAATCACGACCTGGATTCACACCAGTCAAGTGGTAGCCATCTTCGTTAGCACCCACAACTGCATTGCGAACATCTTGCACCTTACGATCTGCAATGATTTTAACATTCTCTGGCAAACCAACTGGTCCAAGTGAACCGAATCCTGCTTGAACAAGATTCGCCACTTCTTCTTCGCTAGCAACGTCAAAGAAATCTGCTCCCAAGTAGTTTTTCAACTTGACTTCGTTGAGTTGGTCATTTCCAACTAGAAGGGCCGCAACAAGCTCACCATCTGCCATGTAGAAGAGGGTTTTGATTGTTTGTTCTTCTGGAACATTGAGGAAGGCTGCAACTTCATCAATTGATTTAACATCTGGAGTTGCAACACGAGTCACTTCTTCTTCAGCGACAACACGGTTGCTTGGTTTGTACTCGTTTGTTGCCATTTCCAAGTTGGCCGCATAGCTAGACTCACTTGAGTAAGCAATGGTATCTTCACCAGAAACCATCCATTTGAGCAATTCTGCCTTGATTTCTTCTTGCACTTCTGCAGGAATTTCATCAAATGAGGCAACTGACTTGTCCAAAACAACCCAGCGGTCAAGGTCTGTACGAGCAGGTGTAATAGCCATAAATTCTTGGCTGTCCTTACCACCCATGGCTCCACCATCACCGATGATAGCCTTGAAGTCTAAGCCACTACGTGTGAAAATACGCTCATAAGCAGCCTTATACTCATCATAAACACTGTCCAAGCTATCATAGTTAGCGTGGAAACTATAAGCATCCTTCATGATAAACTCACGTGTACGAAGAAGTCCATTACGTGGGCGTTTTTCATCACGATACTTAGGCTGGATTTGGTAAAGGTTAAGTGGCAATTGCTTGTAAGACTTAACAGAATCACGGACAATAGCTGTAAAGGTTTCTTCGTGAGTTGGACCTAGGATAAAGTCTGATTTTTCACGGTTTTTTAGTTTGTAAAGGTCTTCACCATAAGTTTCGTAACGACCTGATTCGCGCCACAATTCTGCACTAAGAAGGGCAGGAGCCAACATCTCAACCGCACCAATCTTATCAAATTCCTGACGCATGATGTTTTTAGCTTTTTCAATCACACGGTTGGCAAGTGGTAGGTAAGAATAAACACCTGCTGAAACTTGACGAACATAACCAGCTCGCAACATAAGAGCATGGCTAATAACTTGAGCATCGCTTGGCATTTCGCGAAGCGTTGGGATAGGCATTTTACTTTGTTTCATAATATTCCTCGATTATCTAAAAAAGAGTCGCATAATGTCATTCCAGGTCACAGCAATCATCAAGACAACCATGATGACCACTCCGGCCAAGGTGACATAGGTTTCAATTTCTTGTTTCAATGGTTTGCGGCGGATGGCTTCTAGGATATTGAGCACAATCTTACCACCATCCAGGGCTGGAATCGGAATAAGATTAAAAATCCCAATATTGATGGAAATCATTGCCAAGAAGTACAAGACATTCTCAATTCCATTTTTAGCAGCATCACTACTTGCCTTAAAGATGGCAACAGGTCCACCTAGCTTGTTCAAATCCGGTTGGAAAATCAGATTTTTCAGTTCTGAGAGAATTCGGAGGGCCGAGTCAGCAGCAGTTGTAAAACCACCTACAAACATAGATACAAAATCTGACTTAATCCCCGGTTGAACACCTAGAAGGTAACGGCCTTGACTTTCTTCCGGACTAACAGTGACTTGTTTGTCACTACCATTTTCAGAAATAGTCACATCCAAGGTCGGGGCCGTCTTATCTTTGGTTTCTGATTCCACAGCCTGAATCAAACTTTCCCAGTTGCTAACCTCATGTGAGCCAATTTTGGTAATTTGTGCCGTTTCTGGTACTCCCACCTTAGCCAAGGCCCCTTGGGGCATGACATGAAACTGGTTGGTATCAACATCTCTGACACCACCCTGCATAAAGATTAAAATCCAGAAAACAACGACACCTAAGATAAAGTTGTTCATAGGACCTGCAAAGTTGGTAATCAGTTTCCCCCAGATAGTCGCATTTTGATATTGAACATCTAAAGGTGCAATCCGAACCTCAGTACCATCTGCTTCCACAACCGTTGCATCGTGATCCACTGCAAATGTTTTTTCTTCTTCCAGAACCAATCCTTTGATAAAGAGCTTGTCTTCAAAATCAAACTGGGTCACCTGCATAGGAAGAGCTGTTTGATCCAATTTTTTACCTGAGAGATTGATGCGTTTAACCTTACCATCATCAGTAAGCGTCAAACTGACAGGAGTTCCTGTCTTGATTTCAGTTGTATCATCACCCCAACCGGCCATACGAACATAGCCACCCAGAGGCAAGATTCGAATAGTGTAGGCCGTCCCATCCTTGCCAATGTGAGCAAAGATTTTGGGTCCCATGCCAATGGCAAATTCACGCACTAGAATCCCTGATTTCTTGGCAAAGTAGAAGTGTCCGAACTCGTGCACCACCACAATAATCCCAAAAACCAGAATAAAGGTTAAAATTCCGAGCATAGTATTTCCTCCGTCTTTTGATTAAAAGAGTCCAAACAAGTGCATGATTGGAAATACAAGCAACATACTATCGAAACGATCCAAAACACCACCATGTCCAGGGATAAATTTCCCAGAATCCTTGACACCAAAGTGACGCTTGATCGAACTTTCTAGTAAATCACCAAATTGTCCAGCAATGCTAAAGAAAATAGCAAAGACTGACATCTTGTAAATTCCATACGGAAGAGCAACTGTACTGTCAAACATCATAAAGATGATAGTTACTAAAATAGCACCTAAAATACCACCCAAGGCACCCTCAAAGGTTTTATTTGGAGAAACTGTCGGAGCTAATTTTCGTTTACCATAGTTCATCCCAACAAGATAGGCACCACTGTCTGTCGCCCAGACGATACACAAGGCCAAGAGTGCCTTATCTAAACCTGCAATTCTAGCATCTAATAGAGCATTAAAACCAAAGCCCACGTAGAAACTCATAGCAAGCGGGAAAACAGCATCCTCAATCGTATAAGACTTGCTAAAAACGGTCGTTCCCAACATGATTGAAATCAAAACACTATAGGCAACCACATTCCCATCAACTGGCAAAAAAGTCAGGTAATTCTCCAAGGGAATGGTCAAGGCAAAGGTTGCAAAGAGGGTCAAGAGGCCCTCCATCGTCATGGTCTCTAGACCTCTCATCTTCAAAAGTTCATGCATGGCTAGCATGGCTATGATTCCAATTGCTATCTGAAGCAAGAGTCCCCCAATCATTAAAATTGGTAGGAAAATAGCCAGGGCAATCCCTGCAAACAAGGTTCTTTTCTGTAAATCCTGTGTCATATTTCCTCCTAAACTCCTCCAAATCGGCGATGACGACGATTGTAGGCAAGAATGGCTTCCTGCAAGGCCGCCTCGTCAAAATCAGGCCACAAGGTGTCTGTAAAATAGAGCTCACTATAGGCTCCCTGCCATGGAAGGAAATTGCTCAAACGCAATTCTCCACTAGTACGGATAATCAAGTCTGGGTCTCGTAACTCCTTAGGCAAATGCTGGGTAAAGAGATAGTTGCCAATCAATTCCTCTGTGATGTCACCTGGGTTGATTTTGGCATCTAAAACATCCTGAGAAATCAACTTAAGAGCCTGTGTAATCTCAGCACGTCCACCATAGTTGAGGGCAAAATTAAGAATCAAACCTGTGTTGTTCTTAGTCAATTCCTCAGCCTTGGTCAGAGCTTCAAAGGTTTGCTTAGGCAGGCGGTCCGTTTCCCCAATCATTTGAATCTTAACATTATTCGCATGCAGTTCCGGGACATAATTATCATAAAACTCTACTGGCAAGTTCATGATAAACTTGACTTCCTGATCTGGGCGGGTCCAGTTTTCTGTAGAAAAAGCATAGACTGTAATAACCTTAACACCTAGTTTGTTGGCTGCCTTGGTCACAGTTTGCAATGCTTCCATGCCCGCCTTGTGTCCGAAGACTCGCGGTTGCATACGTTTTTTAGCCCAACGGCCGTTCCCATCCATGATGATGCCGATATGAGCAGGAACCTGTGTCGGAACCTCTACTTCCACAGCCTTATCTTTCTTAAAAAATCCAAACATGATCTTATTCCTATTCAAAAATCTATCATTTCATTATACCATATTTCCCTATTTTCTTCTATCACTAAGCTATTTATTCTCAGGCACAAATCCCATTTCCCAAAAAAATAAGCCGCCTGATTTGGCGACTCTATTTTTATAGGGAGATTATTATGAAAAAGTTTTAGGAGTTTAAGTTAAGGTCTTCTTAACTTATGAACTTAGTATACACTTCCTAGCTTAAAGTTTCCTTAAGTATTTTTAAAAATCAAATTTTTCCATTTCTCCTGCCAATTTTTCTTGGATAGACGTGTTTGATAGAGAGCCATTCGGTCTTCATTCTCTAAAAAATGAGGAGTTGGACGAACTTGAAAATTCAAAATATCCTCCAAACCATAAGGTGCATAGAGTTCAAAATCGGATTCTTCATTCAAGCGCAGTCCAACTGCCGTACACCGTTCTGGATACTTACTCATGGCATCACGGGAACTGGTATAGGGAGCAGTATGAGGGCTGTGCTGGTGCATATAGACTTGATTTTTCAATTCCCACTGGTACTGAGGAAAATCCTCTCTCAGCTTTTTCTCCAGGGACAAGGTTTCCTCATAAGAAATATCCGGATCAAAGAAAATCACATCTACATCTGTTTCACAGTCAAAAGGGGATTTGTCTGACAAGAGATTCCAAATAAAGTTTCTGACAGAACCTGCCGCCAACCAAGAATCTGTCAACTCCAGGTTTCGGATAATCGTCAGAATAGCCATCATATCCGGATTTTCTCTGAAAGCCTCTAGAATTTCTTGCTTATTTTTCATTGTACTCATACCCCAAATGATCATATGCCTTAGCAGTCGCCACCCGTCCAGACCGCGTCCGCATGATAAAGCCTTTTTGAATCAAGTAGGGCTCATACATGTCTTCGACAGTCTCGCGCTCCTCGGCAATATTAACAGAAAGAGTTCCTAATCCGACAGGGCCACCACCGTACATCTCAATCATGGTCCGAAGGATTTTCTGGTCCACATAGTCCAGACCTTCATGGTCAACATCCAGCATAGTCAAAGCCTTATCAGTAATAAGATCATCGATAACCCCATTCCCCATTATCTGGGCAAAATCGCGCACGCGCTTGAGGAGACGATTGGCAATACGAGGGGTCCCACGACTACGTAGGGCTAACTCAGATGCTGCCTCATGAGTGATTTCCATCTCAAAAATATCTGCCGTCCGCTCGACAATTTCTGTTAAGTCAGCATGAGCATAATACTCCATATGACCTGTAATCCCAAAACGTGCCCGTAGTGGATTTGAGAGCATACCAGCCCGAGTCGTCGCACCAATCAATGTAAAAGGTGGTAACTCCAAATGAACACTGCGACTGCCTTCACCAGCCCCAATCATGATATCAATGTAGAAGTCCTCCATAGCACTATAAAGCACCTCTTCCACTGACATTGGCAAACGATGGATCTCATCAATAAAAAGGACATCCCCAGGCTCTAACTCATTCAAAATAGCTACCAGATCTCCGGCTTTTTCAATGACTGGACCCGACGTCTGCTTAAGATTGACTCCCAGTTCGTTGGCAATAACAAAGGCCATGGTCGTTTTCCCGAGACCTGGAGGCCCAAATAAGAGCACATGATCCAGCGCTTCATCCCGCATTTTTGCAGCTTCAATAAAGATTTGTAGCTGGTCCTTGACCTTATCCTGTCCGATATATTCACGTAAATACTGAGGACGGAGCGTGCGTTCTACTAACTCCTCATCCCCCATTATCTCATTATCTAAAATTCTACTCATGGCTCTATTATATCAAAAAACCAAGCCACAAACAAAAAAGCCACCTGATTAGGTGACTCCCGAGTTTAGCACTTATGTGGTATAATATTCTATGGCACTGCTACACCGCCTACGAAAGGAGGTGAGATAGCCCATGATGGAATTAGTACTTAAAACTATCATCGGACCAATTGTGGTCGGTGTCGTTCTTCGCTTAGTCGATAAATGGCTAAACAAGGACAAATAGTGTCAAAAAGACCCCAAGCTTATTTGGACGTGAGCTTGGGGTCTTTTCTAGCCTATGATATAGACACAATACTTAATTCCCTTTTATTATCCCATAGTTCACAAAATTTGTCAAAGGTTTATATCCTCTTGAACCTCTGTACTACAAGACGTTCAAGATTGCGAAAGTTATCGGAAAATGATGTTTAGAAAACTCCCGAAAAGCCTGAAATAGAGCCAAAAAACTCCACCTAATTGGATGACTCCCGAGTTTAGCACTTATGTGGTATAATATTCTACGACACTTCTACACCGCCTACGAAAAGAGGTGAGATAGCCCATGATGGAACTAATCCTTAAAACTATCATCGGACCAATTGTGGTCGGTGTTGTTCTTCGCTTAGTCGATAAATGGCTAAACAAGGACAAATAGTGTCAAAAAAGACCCCAAGCTTAATGTGGAAGTTAGCTTGGGGTCTTTTCTAGTCCATGATATAGAACTAATCCTTAATTCCTCTCCATTATCCCACAGTTCACAAAATTTGTCAAAACTTTACATCCTCAGCTTCTCAAGCTTTAACCGCTTTACAACAAGACTTTCAAGTTTAAGAGAAAATTAGGGATTCTATCAATTTCATAGAAATTTTGATTTCGTAAACGAAGAGACAATCTTACATGTCACTTCTCATTTAATACGCCACTACTAGACAAGCAAAATCATTATTACAGTAGTTCCAGTCCTTCAATTAACAGTCACTTACAATCAAATTGAGTTTGAAGTAGCTGAAGTAACAACAGACCTATTTCTTAGTCATATTCGCTAAAAAAATCCCCGCCAAAATCTCAAAAAGTCCCCGCCAATTCCCCGACCAAAATCCGAAAAATATCGAAAAATGATTTTTAGAATAGTCCCCAAAAGCCTGAAATAGAGCCAAAAAACTCCACCTGATTGGGTGGAGTTAAGGGAGATTATTATGAAAAAGAAAAGTTTAGGATTTTATTAAATAAAGTTAGGAGGTCTTTATTTAATAACTATATGATACAAGACAAAGCTTAAAACTAGCTTAACTTTTCTCAAATTCTAGCATTTTTTAAAAATTTCTATCAGCATCACCTCACCCCACAAAAAAGTCACCTGATTAGGTGACTTCATTAGGAGATTATGATGAAAAAAAAGTTTTAGGATTTCATTAAATAAAGTTAGGAGGTCTTTATTTAATGATTATATGATACTAGACCATCCTTAAACTTTGCTTAAGAAAAAACAAGTTTTGTTATTTTTCTCGATTCGCCCAAGTCATTCCTATACAATCATAGGTGGATAAGATTTCAAAGCCCATAGAACGATAGAAGCCCAAGGTTCTTTCTGTCTGTTCTGTTACCAGCTGGACTTGATAGGCATCTTTGTAATCCTCTAAAGCCTCTTTCATTAGGGCACTACCAATTCCTTGGCGCTGATAGCTAGGTAAAACGATTAAATCCTGAACCAATACTGATGAGAATCCATCTCCAACCAAACGAATCAAGCCCACCACAGCATCGCCATCAAGCGCCAGATAAATCACTAATGAATGAGATAAGGCCTGCTCCAGCATCTCTGGTTGATGGGTATAATTTGTCCAACCGACAGCCTGATAGAGATGCAAAACATCCTCGAGCTTGACGATTTCTTGCTTTCTAATTGTTATCATGTCAACACCTCTTAGAGTTCTCTCAAGCTCTTGTACTGTCGTCCATTTTTATCAAAGTTTTCAGGACGTAACCATGCTTCCAATCGAGCTTTGACTTGAAGCCAGTCCTTATCAATCATAGACAACCAATCTGTATCCCTCGTCCGTCCCTTATAAACTACTGCCTGACGGAAGGTTCCTTCATAAATAAAGCCCAAACGTTCCGCTGCTCGTCTGGATGGCAGATTTAAGGCATCGCATTTCCACTCATAACGACGATAGTTAAGGTCTTCAAAGACATAGCGAGCCAGTAGATACTGGGCTTCTGTTCCTATCCGTGTCCCCCTGAGTTCTGGGGAAAAAGTGACAGCTCCCACTTCTATTACTCGGTTATTCTGGTCAATGCGCATGAGAGAAAAAGTTCCCAAAGCCTTATCAGTTGCCTTGTCTATGATTGCATAGTAAAAACGGTCCTTACGAGCTAACATCTGATTTAAAAGGCTAACCAGCTCCTCCATATCTGCTACTGGCTCCTGAAAAAGGTAGGTCCACATCTCCCGAGGCGTATCCGGACCATAAACAGCTAGCAAATCCTCCACATGCTTTTCTACCGAGAGAGCCTCTATTCGAGCATAACGCCCTTCTAAGAAATCAATAGAAGGCAGTGCACCGGGCGTATAACCTTCCATTGACTCACCAATCATCTGACCATATTCGTTTACTGGCATTTTTCTTCTCCTTGTTTTACGCTGAAAATACTATATCACAAATTGTTCTCTTTGGAAACTGGCACTGTCTTCAAACTTCATCCTCAACACTATATTAGTGACCCGTTTTCTGTCTTTTATCCTCTAAGGCTTGATTAATTCGTTGGGTGAGTTTGTGAGTTTGCCAGATTTGATACAACCATATCAATCCATAAATTAACAAGAAAAAGAACCAAAGCAAGGGACTCCACAAGGCTGAACCCCAACCAAAAAATAGAGAGGTCAATACTAAAATAGTAGCTGTCACTAATAAATGAACTCCTACACGTATACTAAAAGCAAGAAACTCTAGCTTTTCAAGTATTAAAGTCAATACCCCCATAATTCCACCCATTAAAAACAGAGCTAGAATATTTTTTATCATTGGTTCAGGATAGATAATACCTGGATAAAACTGAGTCAACACCATCATACTCAAATAAAAGAAGGAAGCCGTACGCATTCCCGATACAAAATAATCAATTAATCGTTTCATGATTTTCTCCTATAAACCTAGATAATTCATTAAGGACTTAACGTATTTCCGACTCACACTAGATTTGATGCCCCGAGTCATTTTAGCCATCATGTTCCCTGAAAAGCTATCCGATAATGACTCTAAATGGTCAATGTTTATAATTGAATGGCGTGATATCTGTATAAAGTTACGCCGATTAATCCGATTCTGAAAGTTTATCAATGTTTCCTTAGTTTTATAAATCCCATCTACCGTATAAATGGTTAACAAGTTCTTATCGATATCTGCTAGAATAAGATCCTCAATTTTCACCATAACCAGATGATCATCCGTTCGAATAGGAATGACCACCTGATTGGTTGTTGAAAATTGTTCTAAATACTCCATGACTTCCCTTGCTTGGTCGGTTAACTGAGCTGCCTGAATTACAATATGTGGGTCCTTTTCTGAAAACTCTGCCTTCATTTCAAAACGAATCTTCATTTTCTCTCCAATATACCTTTATTTTCTCTTGCTAAACACTTTAACAAATAAAAGCCAAAGAAGAATAGCGACGAGACTGATAATAACCACTATAAAGTATGTCTCTTCCTTTGTCAATAGTTCTTGCCAGTTGATTTGGATTCCCATTTTTTCTTGAAATTCCTTTAACAATCTGCTATTTCCTGTAAATGCGGTCTCTAATGGTTCTTTCATTAAAATTTGTCGATAAAGAGAAGCAATATAAGTTGCAGGGGTACACTTCATGATAATCTGTGCAAAATCAGGTAAAACTCCAATAGGGACATAAGTTCCTACTAAAAATCCAGAAGCAGTTCCCACTATAGTTGCCAGTTTGCCAAGACTATCTACAGATTGAAAACGATAAATCAAGAGAATATTTATCAAACTTGAAAGCAAACTACTTAACAACATAATCAAAGCAATTTCCGGTAAATGACTGATAACTGGACTCTCTTTAAAATAAAGCCCCATAACAGCAAACATAAACACCTGCATGACAAAAGAAATGGCAATACTACTGATTAGATAGGACACCTGTAAACCCCAGCTACCTAAATCTGTCAAGAAGAGATCTTGATCCACTTGATTTTCACGATCCTGTACCATTTGTGTAAGAGCCGTAAAACTGGTTGTAATCCCAGTCACAGCCAAGGTCCCACCCATCAGCCAGTTATTTAAAAGGTTTGTATTATCAGGGAGTTGGGACCAAGCATCCGTCAAGTTCTTCTGCAAAAAAATGATATAAAGGAGGAAGGAAATCAATGCCCCCAATAATGAGAAAAATACTCCTGAACGATTACGAAAATATAAGATAAAATTCCGTTTCAATAAAGCTAACATTAGCGAACCTCTCTTCCTGTAAGTGCAATAAAGGCATCATCCATGGTACCTGGACGAAACTCAAAAGAATCAATTTCTTCTCGTACTTTTGCCAAATATTCAATAGCTTCCAGTGATGTCCTTGGATAAAAAAGATATTCCAACTCATTTTCTTCCTTTACTGTCATTCCAGTCTGTAGCAACTTTTCTAAATCCTTCATTTCTTTAAAACGAATTTTTAGAATATTAGATGCATACTGACTTTTAATAGCCGTCGCAGAACCTTGCGCAATCACTTTCCCATGATCAACGATATAAATCTGATCCGCTTCATCCGCTTCATCCAGATAATGAGTCGTTAAGATAATAGTCATCCCTTCATCCTTTTGTAGTCGAGACAGTAAATCCCAAATGACTTTGCGAGTCTGAATATCTAGACCTGTCGTTGGTTCATCTAAGAAAAGAATATCTGGCTGTGAAAGAAGAGCACGCGCAATATCAACCCTACGTTTTTGCCCACCTGACAAAGTCCCATATAGTTGCTTCTGGAAAGCAGTTAAACCCAGTTGATGGATCAAATCATCCACACGACTTGCTACAATCTCCTTATACTGTTGAGCACGAATCGTAAGATTTTCTCTAACCGTCAACATCTCATCCAGTACACTAGCTTGAAAAACAACTCCTATTTTCGTATTTGGCGCATATCGAATCTGACCTTTTGTCGGCTTTTTCAAACCGATTAACATGGAAATGGTGGTTGATTTTCCTGCACCATTGGGACCCAAAATAGCATTAAAACTCCCTTTTTCAAACTCTAACTGAATATCATCAACAGCCATATGATCGCCGTACCGTTTAGTCAAATGTTTAGCTTGTAAAATCATATTTCTTCCCTCCTTTTATCTCACCAGTTTAGCAAAAAGTATGAAAGAAAAATCGACTTTTGAGATAAGTGGTTAAAATGAGAGGTTAAGTGGTGAGATGATGGAAACAGAATTATATTTTTCATTCAAAAAATCCTCCAGATTCTACTCTGAAGGATTCCTATCTTATTTCACAACAATATTAACCAATTTATTCGGTACCGCAATCACTTTCACGATGTCCTTACCGTCAATTTCTGCTTTAACTTTTTCATCCGCTAGAGCGATTTCTTGCAATTCTTCGCGTGATAGGTCTTTAGCGACCATGAGTTTGGCACGAACTTTTCCTTTAATTTGGACAACAATTTCGATTTCGTCTTCAACTAATTTACTTTCATCCCACGTTGGCCAAGTCACGTAAGAGATTGACTCACCTGTTGCTGCAACAGTTTGCCAGAGCTCTTCTGCCAAGTGAGGTGCAAACGGTGCAATCAATTGGATAAAGCCTTTAGCGTAGTCCACATAGAGCTTGTCTTCCTTGTTGGCAGCGTTGACAAAGACCATAAGTTGGGCAATTGCTGTGTTGAATTTGAGGGACTCAATTTGTTCAGTGACAGCTTTGACCGTTTCGTTGTAGACCTTATCAAGAGCGCCATTGTTTTCCGTAGCGATTTCTTTACTTGTAATCAAACGGTAAACACGGTCAAGGAACTTACGGCTTCCTTCCAGACCTTCTTCTGACCAAGCAATCGAAGCATCAAGTGGTCCCATAAACATTTCATAGACACGAAGGGTGTCGGCACCGTATTGTTCCACCACATCGTCTGGGTTAACTACGTTCTTGAGGGACTTAGACATCTTGGCTGGCGCTTGCTCCAACTCTTCCCCTGTTTCCACATGGAAGAAAGAACCGTCACGTTTTTCAACCTTATCAGTTGCCACAAGAGCCCCACGGTGGTCACGGTAGCTTGTTCCCAAAATCATTCCTTGGTTAAAGAGTTTTTGGAATGGTTCCTTAGTTGGAACAACACCGAGGTCATAGAGGAATTTGTGCCAGAAACGAGCGTAAAGCAAGTGAAGAACGGCATGCTCTGCACCACCCACGTAGATATCTACTGGCAACCATTGTTTGAGAAGGTCCTCATCAGCCAATTTCTCAGTATTGTGTGGATCGATATAGCGGAGGTAGTACCAGCTTGAACCTGCCCATTGTGGCATGGTGTTGGTTTCACGACGACCTTTAACACCATCTTCACGAGTCACTTCAAGCCAGTCTGTCAAGTTAGCTAGTGGACTTTCACCAGTACCTGAAGGGCGGATGTCCTTGGTTACAGGCAAGACAAGTGGCAATTCACTTTCAGGGACAGCTGTTGAAGTTCCATCTTCCCAATGAATGATAGGAATTGGCTCACCCCAGTAACGTTGACGGCTAAAGAGCCAGTCGCGGAGACGGTAGGTAACCTTCTCTTGTCCACAGCCTTTTTCTTCCAACCAAGCCACAATCTTGGCAATAGCGTCTTCTTTGTTGAGTCCATCTAGGAAGTCTGAATTGACATGAAGGCCATCTTCTGTGTAGGCAGCTTCTTCAACGTTTCCACCTTCAAGTACTTCGACAATTGGAAGGTCAAATTGTTTGGCAAATTCCCAGTCACGTTGGTCGTGGGCTGGAACAGCCATGACAGCACCTGTTCCATAGCTAGCAAGAACGTAATCCGCAATCCAGATTGGGATTTCTTTACCGTTAACAGGGTTTACAGCATAAGCACCAGTCCAAACACCAGTTTTTTCTTTGGCAAGGTCTGTACGAGCCAAGTCTGATTTCAAGCTAGCTTGGTGTTTGTAGTTTGCTACAGCCTCTGCTTGTTCTAGACTTGTGATAGCGTCAACCAATTCATGCTCAGGAGCCAAAACAGTGAAAGTCGCACCGAAAAGAGTATCAGGACGAGTGGTAAAGACTGTGAATTCCTTGTCTGTTCCCTTAACTTTAAAGGTTACATTAGCACCAGTTGACTTCCCAATCCAGTTGCGTTGCATATCCTTGATAGACTCTGGCCAATCAAGTTCATCTAAGTCATTAAGCAAGCGCTCTGCATAGGCCGTGATTTTAAGCATCCATTGACGCATTGGTTTGCGGACAACTGGATAGCCTCCACGCTCAGAAGTTCCGTCAGGAAGAACCTCTTCGTTGGCAATGGCTGTTCCCAATTCCTCAACCCAGTTTACTGGCACTTCCGCTTCATAGGCCAAGCCTTTTTCGTAAAGCTTAGTGAAAATCCACTGAGTCCACTTGTAGTAGTTTGGATCTGTTGTATTGACTTCGCGATCCCAGTCGTAAGAGAATCCAAGCGCATTGATTTGACGTTTGAAGTTGGCAATGTTTTCCGCTGTAAATTCTGCTGGGTCATTACCTGTATCCATAGCGTATTGCTCTGCAGGCAAACCAAAGGCATCCCAACCCATTGGGTGAAGGACATTATATCCTTGCGCACGTTTGTAACGGCTGAGAATATCGGTTGCAGTATAACCTTCTGGGTGACCTACGTGTAGACCTGCTCCAGACGGATAAGGGAACATATCGAGAGCATAAAACTTCGGTTTTGATGCATCTGTTCCTGTCTTAAATGTATGATGTTCTGCCCAGTAGCCCTGCCACTTAGGCTCAATTTCTTTATGATTGTAAAAACTCATGGTCTCTCTCCAATTTTGTGATGTTACTATTATACCATTTTTGAGGGAATTTGAAAGACGAGAAATGTTCTTTTAGGCTTGTATGACAAGAAATACTGAATCTCAAATCAAGCTTATGTAGCAGTATAAAAAATTAGCTCACATTTGGAGCTAACATCTATTAACTATTTGTCTCTTCCATCTTCTCCCGTCCTAGTTCTCGGTAACTACGGTCGCCGACAACCTCCACGCTAAACTGACCGTTCTCATATTCAAGAATTGTCACGCTACCATTATCGAGACCATGCGGATGCATGCCATTAATCAGATAAACAATGGTTCCAATGGTCATTCCGTGGCTAACGACAAGGGCATTGCCCCCACCTTGCTCATCCATTTCTTTGGCAATCGCTTCAAAGCCTTCCTTGATTCGGCCACTGAGTTTTTCCCAGCCTTCAGCCCAACCAGCTGTATCGACCTCTACCAAACCCTCAGCCAGTTCAGCATAAGATAATTGGTGAACATGGTCCACATTAAAGATACGAGGAATAATGCCCATGAAAAGATCACCATCATAAGCTCCGTCAAAGCTACCAAAACACCATTCTCTGATACGCTTGTCCATGCGATAAGGGATTTTCCCCTGCAAGCCAAGTTCTTCAAGGATAATTCCCATTGTCTGAATGGTACGCCCAGAATCACTCGAATAAGCGCGCTCAAACTGTAGACCAGATTCTCGCAAACCGATTCCTAATTCTTGAATCCCTCGCTCACCTTCAGCTGTTAAGGGAGTATCGCTCCAACCTTGCGCGCGACCAATCGTGTTAAACATGGTCTTGCCATGACGTACCAAATACAATCGTACTTTTACCATTTTCCGTCCTCCGTTTGCTTCTATTATATCATGGATGATAAAACAAAAGCCACCCATACAGGCGACTTTTGCAGGAGATTATTATGAAAAAGTTTAGGAGTTCTATTAAATAAAGATATTAGATGAAAATCAAATTCAAACTAAATCAGTGTTATCTGTTTCAAATAATATTAGGAGGTCTTTATTTAATGATTATAGTATACACATCTAACCTTAAATAGAACTTAAAATTTCTCCTATTTTCTTAATTTTTAAAACTATGAATTGGTGCTGGGATTTGTCCTCCACGAGAGATGAAATCAACAGACGAAGCCCCATTGACCTTCATAACAGGTGCAGTTCCTAATAGGCCACCAAACTCAATCATATCGCCTTCTTTTCCTTTTGGAATGATACGAACAGCCGTTGTTTTCATGTTAATAACACCAATTGCAGCTTCATCTGCAATCATGGCCGCAATGGTTTCAGCAGGGGTATCTTCTGGAATGGCAATCATATCCAATCCAACGGAACAGATAGCCGTCATGGCTTCTAGTTTTTCTAAATTAAGAGAGCCATTTTGCACTGCAGCAATCATCCCCTCATCCTCAGAAACAGGGATAAAGGCACCAGACAAACCACCGACTTGGTTGCAGGCCATCACTCCGCCCTTCTTAACTTGGTCGTTCAAGAGAGCCAAGGCAGCCGTCGTTCCATGCGTGCCAACTGTTTCTAGTCCCATTTCCTCAAGGACACGTGCCACAGAGTCTCCAACCGCAGGAGTTGGCGCCAAACTCAAGTCAACAATACCAAACTCCACACCCAGTCTCTCGCTAGCCATTTGACCAACCAATTGACCTATACGAGTGATTTTAAAGGCAGTCTTCTTGACCGTTTCGGCTACTACATCAAAGCTTTCTCCACGAACTTTTTCCAAGGCACGCTTCACCACACCAGGACCAGAAACCCCGACATTGATGATAACATCAGCTTCCCCAACACCATGGAAGGCACCCGCCATAAACGGATTGTCCTCAACAGCATTAGCAAATATAACCAACTTGGCTGCGCCCATATCAGATAGATTAGCCGTTTCCTTGATAATTCGTCCCATATCTGCTACAGCGGTCATATTAATACCAGACTTGGTTGAACCGATATTGACTGACGAGCAGACCTTGTCCGTTTCAGCCAAAGCACGAGGAATAGAATTGATGAGAATCTCATCTCCCTTTTGATAACCCTTTTGTACCAAGGCAGAGAAGCCACCTATAAAATCCACACCAATCTCTTTCGCAGCCTTATCGAGCGCTTTTGCCAGAACGACATAGTCTGTCGCATCTGTCGCCGCCCCAATCAGAGAAATAGGAGTCACCGATACACGCTTATTAACAATTGGAATTCCCAACTCAGCTGCAATTTCATCCCCAACAGCCACTAAATTAGCCGCCTTGGTCGTAATCTTTTGATAAATTTTCTCTGCAGCACGATTGATATCTGGATCGATACAGTCCAGAAGGGAAATCCCCATGGTAATGGTTCTGATATCGAAGTTTTGCTCCTCAATCATGGCGATGGTTTCAGTAACTTGTC
>CAUQGR010000004.1:0-49644 GCA_963517545.1 uncultured Streptococcus sp.
CGGTTAAGAAGGAGAAAAATCGTTGGTTTGGTAATCTCCATCATTTTTCAAGTTATCAGACTTGCCAATTTGATGATATCAATCTTTTTCGTCTCATGGGCAAGGATACCATTCATCTGGAGAGGGTCATCTTAACCAATCATGACAATGTCATTATCCTCAGAAAGATGGTAGGAACGACCAAAATCATTGTACCTGTAGATGTAGAAGTCAGTCTCAGCGTTAACTGTCTCTATGGTGATTTGACTTTTTTCAACCAGCCCAAGCGTGCCCTCCGCAATGAACACTATCATCAAGAAACAAGAGACTATCTTAAGAGTAACAAGAGTGTCAAGATTCTCTTGACCACTGTGATTGGGGATGTTGAGGTGGTCAGAGGATGAAAAAACAAGCCTATGTAATCATTGCCATTACCTCCTTTCTGTTTGTCTTATTTTTCTCTCACAGCTTATTGGAAATTCTTGATTTTGACTGGTCTATTTTCCTGCACGATGTCGAAAAAACAGAAAAATTTGTCTTTTTGTTGTTGGTGTTCAGCATGTCCATGACCTGTCTCTTAGCCTTATTTTGGCGAGGTATTGAAGAGCTTTCTCTAAGAAAAATGCAGGCTAATCTCAAGCGTTTATTGGCAGGGCAAGAAGTAGTTCAGGTTGCAGATCCAGATTTGGATGCCAGTTTCAAGTCCTTGTCAGGTAAACTTAACCTTTTGACAGAAGCTCTTCAAAAAGCTGAAAATCACAGTCTTGCTCAGGAAGAGGAAATCATCGAGAAAGAACGGAAGCGGATTGCTCGGGATTTGCACGATACAGTCAGTCAGGAGTTGTTTGCGGCCCACATGATTTTATCGGGTATCAGTCAGCAGGCTTTGAAATTGGATAGAGAAAAGATGCAGACCCAGTTGCAGAGTGTCACAGCTATTTTAGAAACCGCCCAGAATGATTTGCGGGTCTTGCTCTTGCATTTGCGACCAGTTGAGCTGGAGCAGAAGAGTCTGGTTGAGGGAATTCAAATCCTCTTAAAAGAGCTTGAGGACAAGAGTGATCTCAAGGTTGCTTTCAAGCAAAATGTGACGAAATTGCCTAAGAAAATCGAGGAGCATATCTTCCGTATCCTGCAAGAGTTAATCAGCAATACCCTCCGCCATGCCCATGCCTCCTGTTTGGATGTCTATCTCTATCAGACGGATTTTGAATTGCAGCTGAAGGTGGTGGACAATGGGATTGGTTTCCAGTTAGGGAGTTTAGACGACCTGAGTTATGGACTGCGAAATATCAAGGAGCGGGTTGAAGATATGGCAGGGACGGTTCAGTTATTGACAGCTCCCAAGCAAGGGCTGGCAGTTGATATCCGTATTCCCCTGCTCGATAAGGAATGATAAAGGAGTAAAGATGAAAATTTTACTAGTAGATGACCATGAAATGGTCCGATTGGGCTTGAAAAGCTACTTTGACCTCCAAGACGATGTAGAAGTTGTGGGTGAGGCATCCAATGGGTCTCAAGGCATTGAGTTGGCATTGGAATTGCGACCGGATGTCATTGTCATGGATATCGTCATGCCTGAGATGAATGGAATTGATGCGACCTTGGCTATCCTCAAAGAATGGCCCGAAGCCAAGATTTTGATTGTGACTTCGTACTTGGACAATGAAAAAATCATGCCGGTCTTGAATGCTGGTGCTAGAGGCTATATGCTGAAGACTTCTAGTGCAGACGAACTACTCCATGCCGTCCGTAATGTAGCTGCTGGCGAGTTGGCAATTGAACAAGAGGTCAGCAAGAAGGTCGAATACCACCGCAATCACATAGAACTACATGAGGACCTGACTGCGCGTGAGCGAGATGTTCTCCAACTCATCGCCAAGGGCTACGAAAATCAGCGTATCGCAGATGAACTTTTTATCTCTCTCAAGACGGTCAAGACCCACGTGTCCAACATTCTTGCCAAACTTGAAGTCAGCGATCGTACCCAGGCTGCAGTCTATGCCTTTCAGCACCACTTGGTGGGGCATGAGGAATTTTAGATGAGTCTAACAGATTTACTTGATGAGCTAGAAGCAGCAAAAGATCCTAAAAAAGCGGGGCCTATGGAGGCCTATATGCGCCATCAATTTTCCTTTCTAGGCGTTGCGGCGCCAGAAAGAAATAAACTCTATAAAAAATACTTTCCAGCAGCGAAAAAAAACAAAGATTATCGATTGGGATTTTGTAGATACTTGCTGGGAAAAAGAGTCTAGAGAATACCAGTATGTGGCTGCCAATTATTTGAAAGCAATGCAGTCTTATCTAAAGGACAGCGATTTGCCTAAGCTAGAGCAGTTGGTTGTTACCAAGTCTTGGTGGGATACGGTGGATATCCTAGATCGCGTAGTAGGGAGTTTGGTATACAATAAGCCGGAACTGGAAAAAATAATCCTCCAATGGAGCCTGTCCGACAATATCTGGCTGAGACGCGTCGCTATTGACCACCAGTTGTTAAGAAAAGAGAAGACCAATGTTCAATTAATGGAAAAGATCCTGCAAAATAATCTGGACCAGACAGAATTTTTTATTAATAAAGCCATTGGATGGGCTCTGAGAGACTACTCCAAAACGAATCCAGCTTGGGTAGCATGCTTCATTGATAAAAACAAGGAAAAAATGGCTGATCTTAGTATCAAAGAAGCGAGCAAGTACCTCTCCCATCATTGAAAAGCGCAGCCATTACTTGAAAAAAGTCGCTCGTTTATGTTATAATAGACTGTATTTAAAAAATTTTAAGGAGAAATGACAGAATGTCTGTATCATTTGAAAACAAAGAAACAAACCGTGGTGTCTTGACTTTCACTATCTCTCAAGACCAAATCAAACCAGAATTGGACCGTGTCTTCAACTCAGTGAAGAAATCTCTTAATGTTCCAGGTTTCCGTAAAGGTCACCTTCCACGTCCTATCTTCGACAAAAAATTTGGTGAAGAATCACTTTACCAAGACGTTATGAACGCTCTTTTGCCAAACGCTTATGAAGCAGCTGTAAAAGAAGCTGGCCTTGAAGTGGTTGCTCAACCAAAAATTGACGTAACTTCAATGGAAAAAGGTCAAGACTGGGTTATCACTGCTGAAGTTGTTACAAAACCTGAAGTAAAATTGGGTGACTACAAAAACCTTGAAGTATCAGTAGATGTAGAAAAAGAAGTAACTGACGCTGACGTTGAAGAGCGTATCGAACGCGAACGCAACAACTTGGCTGAATTGGTTATCAAAGAAGCTGCTGCTGAAAACGGCGACACTGTTGTCATCGACTTCGTTGGTTCTATCGACGGTGTTGAATTTGATGGCGGAAAAGGTGAAAACTTCTCACTTGGACTTGGTTCAGGTCAATTCATCCCTGGTTTCGAAGACCAATTGGTAGGTCACTCAGCTGGTGAAACTGTTGATGTTATCGTAACATTCCCAGAAGACTACCAAGCAGAAGACCTTGCAGGTAAAGAAGCTAAATTCGTAACAACTATCCACGAAGTAAAAGCTAAAGAAGTTCCAGCTCTTGACGATGAACTTGCAAAAGACATCGACGAAGAAGTTGAAACACTTGCTGAATTGAAAGAAAAATACCGCAAGGAATTGGCTGCTGCTAAAGAAGAAGCTTACAAAGATGCAGTTGAAGGTGCAGCAATTGATAAAGCTGTAGAAAACGCTGAAATCGTAGAACTTCCAGAAGAAATGATCCACGAAGAAGTTCACCGCTCAGTAAACGAATTCCTTGGAAACTTGCAACGTCAAGGTATCAACCCTGACATGTACTTCCAAATCACTGGAACTACTCAAGAAGACCTTCACAAACAATACGAGGGAGAAGCTGAGTCACGTACTAAGACTAACCTTGTTATCGAAGCAGTTGCCAAAGCTGAAGGGTTTGACGCTTCAGAAGAAGAAATCCAAAAAGAAGTTGAGCAATTGGCAGCAGACTACAACATGGAAGTTGCACAAGTACAAAGCTTGCTTTCAGCTGATATGTTGAAACACGATATCACAATCAAAAAAGCTGTTGAATTGATTACAAGCACAGCAACAGTTAAATAATCTTAATAAACAAAAATCCCACCTGAATTGGTGGGTTTTCTTATGCACTATTTTCCAAAAATCTCTTTGAGGTCTGCGTCTGTAATCCCAATCATGGCTGGGATGCTATCCCAGTTTTGTTCGGTTAAGATGTAGGATTGTTCAGAGTCAGTTAATGTGGCAGTTTCAGAGACAGCTTGTGTCTTTTCTTCAACATTTTCAATTAAATCGCTGAAGCGTTCAATCAGATAGGTTTTTCGGGCTGTTCCGATGTGCTGGGTAGCATAGTCGAAGGCCTGTAATTCGCCTAGTAAGATAAGCTTGCTTTTGGCGCGTGTAATGGCTGTATAGATGAGATTGCGCTCCAGCATACGCCTACTAGCACTAGTGATAGGTAGGATAACAACAGGAAACTCACTTCCCTGTGATTTATGGATACTCATGGCATAGGCCAAGCGAATCTTGTACCATTCGTTACGTGGGTAAGAGACCTCATTGCCATCAAAATCAATGACAATATCGTCTTGTTTCGACTCGGTGTATTTACCAGGAATCAGGTCTGTGATGGCTCCTAAATCTCCATTAAAGACATTGATTTCAGCATCGTTAACCAAATGAATGACCTTGTCTCCCTTACGATAGAGGCACTGGGGAGCTTCAAAACTGAGTTGGTCTTTTTGTGGTGGATTGAGCAGGTCTTGCATGAGCTGATTGATAGCATCAATTCCTGCCGTCCCTCGATACATGGGAGCCAGAACCTGGATATCACGGGCAGGGATACCACTTCTGAGGGCGGCACCTAAAATCTTTTCAATGGTAGCAGGGATATGGCCACTAGCAATTTCAAAGTAGGAGCGATCCGCTTTTTTCTGGGTGAAATCAGCTGGCAAGATTCCCTGTCGAATCTGACTAGCTAGGGTGACGATAGTTGATTCTTCACTCTGTCGGTAAATTTTTTCCAAGCGAGTCTGAGGAATCAGGGGAATATGAAGCAGATCAGCTAGAACCTGTCCAGGGCTGACAGACGGTAGCTGGTCGCTGTCACCTACGATGAGGATTTTGCTGTTAGAAGAGATGTTGGAGAAGAGTTGGTTGGCCAGCCAAGTATCCACCATGGAAAATTCATCTACTATGATAAAGTCGGCATCCAGATAATCTTCCAGATGACTGGTATCATCGTCTCCTGTCATTCCCAAATGGCGGTGTATGGTCGCGCTAGGCAAACCTGTCAATTCATTCATGCGCCGAGCGGCTCGTCCAGTTGGAGCAGCAAGAAGAATCGGCAGATTGCTTTTTTTCCTGAGGTCAAGTCCTTCTAAAAGGGCGTAAACAGCGATGATACCATTGATAACCGTTGTCTTACCAGTACCAGGTCCACCTGTTAGGATAAAGACCTTATTCTGGATAGCATCGCAGATTGCCTGTTTTTGAATGTTATCGTATTGGATTCTCAGATCTTTCTCTACAGTAGCGATATGTTTTTGAATGGTTTCTAAATCATGACTCTTCTGTTTTCCTTTTTCAAGGATACGAACCAAGTGACTGCGGATGCCTTCCTCAGCGAAAAAGAGGCTATTATCAAAGATTTTTGTATCAATCTGCTGAACCTTGTCTTCTTCAATCAGGTAGGAGAGCTCTTGGGCCACTTGGCTGGGGTCCAGTTCCACGGGACGAGAAGATTCAAGGAGAGTTAGGGTTTGTTCTAGTAAATCCCGTGCTTCAACATAGGTATCCCCTGTTTCCATACAGGCCTGAAAAAGACTATGAACTAGACCGGCGCGGAAGCGTTCAGGAGCCTGACTTTCGATGCCTAGTTCTTCCGCTAATTGGTCAGCAATGGTAAAGCCCAAACCCTTGATATCCTCAACCAACTGGTAGGGATAATTTTCAACCACATCAAGGGTTTCTTCCTTGTAAAAGTCTTGAATCTGAAAGGCTAGTTTGTTGGGAATGCCGTAGTTGGCAAGTTTGGCCAAAACCATCTCGGTTCCGTAGTTGAGGCGGAGAGTAGAGACGAAAGCCTCGCGATTTTTGGCAGAGAGTCCTGAGATACCTTCTAGCTTTTCTGGGTGTTGCAAAATTTCGTCAATGGTATTATCGCCATAGGTATCCACAATTTTCTGAGCTGTCTTGAGACCAATTCCCTTGAAATGGTTACTTGAAAAGTACTTGACCAAGCCCTTGCTAGATGGTTTTGCACGTTCATAACGACTGATTTGCAGTTGCTCCCCATACTTGGAGTGCTGGACAATTTGTCCCCAAAATGTATAGTCTTCTCCCTCAATCACGTCAGCCATGGTACCCGTGACAATAATTTCAAAATCATCAAAGTTTTCTGCGTCTGTATCTTCGATTTCTAGGAGGAGGATACGATAAAAATTGCTGGGATTTTCAAAGATAATCCGTTCAATGGTTCCTGAAAAATAAACTTCCATAAAATTCCTTTGTATGAATAGGTGAGAGTTGGGGTTGTTTTTGTTTTAGTAAGTTAGAAAGTTAACAATCATCTTCTCACGATAGAAGAAGAGGCTGAGATTGGTGATTCTCGGCCTCTTAGGTCTCTTAAAATGTTCCGATACGGGTGATTGGCCAGAAGCGGAATTTAGCTTCCCCTGTGATATCTTTTGCTTTAAAGGTACCTACGTGGCGGCTGTCGCTCGAAACCAGGCGGTCGTCTCCGAGGAGAAGGTATTCTCCTTCTGGGACAGTAAAGCTAAAGTTGGTGTTGTAGTTGACATCAACTGTGAAGGCTTGAGCTTTTTGAGCGATACTTCTAAAGAAAGTTCCTTTATTTCCTTCAAATCCCTTGCCTGAGTAGGTGCTTTGGAGTTTGTCATCCTTGAAACGTTTGATGTAGTCAGCTAGGTAAGGTTCGTCCGTCTCTTTATCATTGATGTAAAGTTTATCGTTTTCGTAACGGATGGTGTCGCCAGGCATTCCGATGACACGTTTGACAATGTCCTTATTGCCATCTTCCTCATGGGCAACCACGATATCAAAACGGTCAATAGGGAGATGCTTGACAACAAAGAGGATTTCGCCATCCGCTAGGGTAGGATCCATGGAATGCCCTTCTACGCGAACATTGCTCCAAAAAAAGATACGGCTTAAAGCTAGTAATGACAGAATCAGGAGGAACAATCCCCACTCTTTTAGGAAATTTTTAAATGAATTCATAACTTACCTTTCTAAGCGTTTTTTCGCTTTTTCAGTATTTTTAAAGTGCAGTTTGGCGCAGAAATTGAGTCCCTGCATACCATAGGCTTGTAAAATCTGGCTAGCTACCTTATCAGAAGCCGTTCCAGCTCCACTTGGAAGTTGATAACCCAGTTCTCGTCCCAGATTTTCAAGATTTTCCAGAAAGAGATCACGCGCAATGATAGAAGAAACTGCGACAGCCAAGTATTTGCCCTCAGCCTTTTCTTCTAAGCTGATAGGATTGCTGAAACGATTGGTCTCTTGTGCCAAGTACTTGTCATAATTTTTAGCACTGGTAAAGGCATCAATCACAATTTTCTCAGGCTGAATGCCTTTTTGAAGAAGGAGATAGATAGCCTGGTTATGGAGGGCTACCTTAACAGAAATAGCATTGTAGCGGTCTCCGATGACCTCGTTGTACTTGCTTGGTGAGAGAAGCAGTGCCTGATGTTGGATTTTTTCCTTGAGAATAGGGGTAATCTGACGGATCTTTTGGTCGGTCAGAGTTTTAGAATCCCCCACACCGAGTTTTCGTAAAAAGTCGTGCTGGTCAGGTGTGACAAAGGAAGCCACAACTGCAAGTCCACCAAAGTAGGAACCATTTCCCACCTCATCTGTCCCAATCAAAGGGAAATTTTGTCCCCTTTTTTCCTCTACAACTTGATAGCCAAAGAAACTAGCGTATTTCTCAGCCCCTTCACCCTGAAGCAAGACCTTTCCAGAAGTATAGATAGAAACCGTTGCTTGAGGTAGTCGCAAAAAGTAGCGAATATAGGGATTCTTGCTGGGAGCCAGACTGGTTTGATAGTGTTCAAGAAAAGCCTGAATCTCCTTTTCGCTTGGTGTGAGTGTTATACTTGCCATAGTTTCTATTGTACCATAAAAGCAGGCAAATTTGTAAAAACTGACAAAATTAGCGAATTTTGGTATAATATCGTGAGGTGAATTTTATGGCAAATCTAAATCGATTCAAATTTACATTCGGGAAAAAATCATTAACCTTGACAAGCGAGCATGATAACCTTTTTATGGAGGAAATCGCCAAGGTTGCGACAGAAAAATACCAAGCAATTAAAGAACAAATGCCTAGTGCAGATGATGAAACCATCGCTCTTTTGTTGGCAGTCAACTGTTTATCAACTCAGCTCAGCCGTGAGATTGAATTTGATGATAAGGAGCAAGAATTAGAAGAACTGCGCCACAAGCTTGTGACTTGCAAGCAAGAACAGAGCAAGATTGAGGATTCCTTATGATTTCACTCCTTCTTCTATTGGTCTTGGCTTGGGGATTTTATATCGGCTATCGGAGAGGCCTGCTTTTACAGGTTTATTACCTGATTTCAGCCATGGCATCGGCTTTTGTGGCTGGCCAGTTTTATAAGGGACTTGGAGAGCAATTTCATTTGCTGCTCCCTTATGCAAATCCGCAGGAAGGTCAGGGAACTTTCTTTTTCCCATCGGATCAACTCTTTCAGTTAGATAAGGTCTTTTATGCAGGTATCGGCTACTTGCTTGTATTTGGGATTGTCTATAGCATCGGTCGTTTGCTTGGTCTCCTCTTACACTTGATTCCTAGTAAAAAACTGGGTGGCAAGTTGTTCCAAGTTTCAGCAGGGATCTTGTCCATGTTGGTGACCTTATTTGTCTTGCAAATGGCCTTGACAATCTTGGCGACCATCCCCATGGCAGCTATACAAAATCCTCTTGAAAAGAGTATCGTCGCAAAACACATCATCCAGAGCATACCAGTAACAACCAGTTGGCTCAAACAAATCTGGGTGACAAATTTAATCGGATAAAAAGGGCAGGAAATTTCCTAGCCCTTTGTTTACAGATTGACTCGAATCTATCAGAATGTAAAAAGCTAATACTCTTCGAAAATCTCTTCAAACCACGTCAGCTTCCATCTGCAACCTCAAAACACTGTTTTGAGCAACCTGTGGCTAGCTTCCTAGTTTGCTTTTTGATTTTTATTGAGTTTCATACACCTAGACATTCAAAGATAAGGAAATAACGATGAATAAGAAAATATTAGAAACATTAGAGTTCAATAAGGTCAAGGCTTTGTTTGAACCTCATTTGTTGACCGAGCAGGGCTTGGAGCAATTGAGACAGCTGGCTCCGACTGACAAAGCAGATAAAATCAAACAGGCTTTTGCTGAGATGAAGGAAATGCAGGCTCTCTTTGTTGAGCAACCGCATTTTACCATTCTCGCAACTAAGGAAATTGCAGGAGTCTGCAAGCGGTTGGAGATGGGGGCGGATCTCAATATCGAGGAGTTCCTCCTCTTGAAGCGCGTGCTTCTTGCCAGCCGAGAACTGCAAAGTTTTTACGCCAATCTGGAAAATGTCAGCTTGGAAGAATTAGCCATTTGGTTTGAGAAATTACATGATTTTCCGCAATTACAAGGAAATCTCCAAGCCTTTAATGATGCAGGTTTCATTGAAAATTTTGCCAGTGAAGAATTGGCGCGAATCCGTAGAAAAATCCATGATAGCGAGAGTCAGGTACGAGATGTCTTACAGGACTTGCTCAAGCAAAAAGCGCAGATGTTGACAGAAGGAATCGTTGCCAGCAGAAATGGCCGTCAGGTTTTACCAGTCAAAAACACCTACCGCAATAAGATTGCAGGTGTTGTTCATGATATTTCTGCCAGCGGAAATACCGTCTATATCGAACCCCGTGAGGTGGTCAAACTGAGCGAAGAAATTGCCAGTTTGCGAGCAGATGAGCGCTATGAAATGCTTCGCATTCTCCAAGAAATTTCTGAACGTGTCCGCCCTCATGCGGCTGAGATTGCCAATGATGCTTGGATTATCGGTCATCTGGACTTGATTCGTGCCAAGGTCCGCTTTATCCAAGAAAGACAAGCGGTCGTTCCTCAGCTGTCAGAAAATCAAGAGATTCAACTGCTCCATGTCTGCCATCCTCTGGTCAAAAATGCCGTCGCAAATGATGTCCATTTTGGTCAAGATTTAACAGCTATTGTTATTACAGGTCCCAATACAGGTGGGAAGACTATCATGCTCAAAACTCTGGGCTTGACGCAGGTCATGGCTCAATCCGGTTTGCCGATTTTAGCTGATAAGGGAAGTCGTGTTGGTATTTTTGAAGAAATCTTTGCAGATATTGGGGATGAGCAGTCTATTGAGCAGAGCTTGTCTACCTTCTCTAGTCACATGACCAATATTGTGGATATTCTTGGTAAGGTCAATCAGCATTCGCTCTTGCTCTTGGATGAGTTGGGGGCTGGTACAGATCCCCAAGAGGGAGCTGCCCTTGCCATGGCTATTCTGGAGGACCTTCGCCTGCGTCAAGTCAAGACCATGGCGACCACCCACTATCCAGAACTCAAGGCCTACGGTATTGAGACAGCCTTTGTGCAAAATGCCAGCATGGAGTTTGATACTGCAACTCTACGCCCGACCTATCGCTTTATGCAGGGAGTTCCTGGTCGAAGCAATGCCTTCGAAATCGCTAAACGTTTAGGTCTATCTGAAGTTATCGTAGGGGATGCCAGCCAGCAGGTCAATCAGGACAATGATGTCAATCGGATTATTGAGCAACTGGAAGAACAGACGTTGGAAAGTCGTAAACGCTTGGACAATATCCGTGAGGTGGAGCAAGAAAATCTCAAGATGAACCGTGCTCTCAAAAAACTTTACAACGAGCTCAATCGTGAAAAGGAAACCGAGCTTAACAAGGCGCGTGAACAGGCTGCTGAGATTGTAGACATGGCCCTAAGTGAGAGTGACCAGATTCTTAAAAATCTCCACAGCAAATCTCAACTCAAGCCCCACGAAATCATTGAAGCCAAGGCCAAGCTGAAAAAATTGGCGCCTGAAAAAGTAGACTTATCTAAAAACAAGGTCCTTCAAAAGGCTAAGAAAAAACGAGCTCCAAAGGTGGGAGATGATATCGTGGTTCTCAGTTATGGCCAGCGTGGTACCCTGACCAGTCAACTCAAGGACGGCCGCTGGGAAGCCCAAGTTGGCTTGATTAAGATGACCTTGGAAGAGAAAGAGTTTGACCTTGTTCAAGCCCAGCAAGAAAAGCAAGTCAAGAAGAAACAAGTCAATGTCGTGAAACGAACTTCTGGGCGAGGACCTCAAGCCAGACTGGACCTTCGAGGCAAACGCTATGAAGAAGCCATGAATGAGCTAGATGCCTTTATCGACCAAGCCTTGCTTAACAATATGGCTCAAGTTGATATCATCCATGGTATCGGAACAGGAGTCATCCGTGAAGGAGTTACCAAATACTTGCAAAGAAACAAACATGTCAAGAGTTTCGGCTATGCCCCACAAAATGCTGGAGGCAGTGGTGCGACTATTGTGACATTTAAAGGATAGAAGTATTCCGAGCTTTATACAGTAAAAACTGTTGAATTAAGTTTTACTAATAAACACATTGACAAAAGCCAACATTTTTTGTAAAATAAGAATCAATTAAATACCAACACCGAATGAAGTTTAATAGAAGTGGAGAATCGTTTGATTTTCCATGACTGTAAATGGACGGAACTCTGGAGAGACCGTAAAGGCACCGAAGGGGCAAGGCAGGCAACTGCTCAAACTCTCAGGTAAAAGGACAGAGCTAGGATAGACCGCTTTTTAGCATTTATCTAAGCATTCCAGAGTACATGTATCTTGCATGTGCTCTTTCTTTTGGGGTTGAAAAGATAGGAGAAGGAAATGTTAGAATTGCTTAAATCAATTGATGCTTTTGCTTGGGGACCACCCCTCTTAATTTTATTGGTCGGAACAGGAATTTACCTCACTGCTCGTTTGGGGCTTTTGCAGGTTTTGCGTTTGCCTAAGGCCTTTCAACTTATTTTTACCAAGGATAAGGGGCATGGTGATGTGTCCAGTTTTGCGGCACTATGTACAGCTCTCGCAGCGACAGTTGGTACGGGAAATATTATCGGGGTGGCGACGGCTATCAAGGTTGGTGGACCAGGAGCTCTCTTTTGGATGTGGATGGCTGCTTTCTTTGGTATGGCAACCAAATATGCGGAAGGACTCTTGGCGATTAAATACCGCACCAAGGACGACCATGGTGCTGTTGCAGGAGGTCCCATGCACTATATACTTTTGGGTATGGGAGAAAAGTGGCGACCACTTGCTATCTTCTTTGCCATGGCGGGTGTATTAGTAGCTTTGTTGGGAATCGGGACCTTCACTCAAGTGAACTCGATTACAGAATCTATCCAAAATACCACGACTATTTCGCCAGCCATCACAGCTCTCGTGTTGTCTGTATTTGTAGCGATTGCAGTCTTTGGAGGACTCAAGTCCATCTCTAAGGTTTCAACAACCGTTGTTCCTTTTATGGCTATCATCTATATTTTGGGAACTCTTACAGTTATTTTCTTTAATATCGAGAAAATTCCTGCTACAATCGCTTTAATCTTGACATCAGCTTTTAGTCCTGTTGCTGCGGTAGGTGGATTTGCCGGTGCTAGCATTCGCATGGCTATTCAAAATGGTGTAGCGCGAGGTGTTTTCTCGAACGAATCTGGTCTGGGTTCTGCTCCTATTGCAGCAGCTGCGGCTAAGACAAATGAACCGGTAGAGCAAGGCTTGATTTCCATGACAGGAACCTTTATTGATACACTCATTATCTGTACCTTGACTGGTTTGACTATCTTGGTAACTGGTGTTTGGAGTGGTGATTTGAATGGGGTTGCCTTGACTCAGTCAGCCTTCTCAACAGTCTTTTCACACTTTGGACCTGCCCTCTTGACTATTTTCCTTGTACTCTTTGCCTTTACGACGATTCTAGGTTGGAACTATTATGGAGAACGCTGTTTCGAGTTCCTCTTTGGAGTTCGTTTTATCTGGCTTTACCGTGTAGTCTTTGTGCTCATGGTCTTGTTGGGAGGATTTATCGAGTTGGATATGGTTTGGATTATCGCAGATATTGTCAATGCCTTGATGGCTCTGCCAAACTTGATTGCCCTCTTAGTCTTGTCGCCAGTCGTCATTGCTGAGACTAAAAAGTATTTTGATAAATAATGAAATCACACAGATTGTGTGGTTTTTTTACTTTCATAAAGAATTTTTATCAGTGCAATTTAAAATATATATTATACAAGGTATAGAATCTGTGATAGACTAGGTTTCAACAAAATGAAAAGAGGTTTTATGATGACAACATTTACAATCCATACAGTAGAATCAGCACCAGCAGAAGTGAAAGAAGTTCTTGAAACAGTAGAAAAAGATAACAATGGCTATATTCCCAACCTAATCGGTCTCTTGGCCAATGCCCCAACTGCCCTAGAAGCCTATAGAACTGTTGGAGCTATCAACCGTCGCAATAGCTTAACACCTGTTGAGCGTGAAGTGGTGCAAATCACGGCAGCCGTAACTAATGGTTGTGCCTTCTGCGTCGCAGGTCATACAGCTTTTTCCATCAAGCAAATCCAGATGAATGATGACCTACTTCAAGCACTTCGCAATCGCACTCCGATTGAAACAGATCCCAAATTGGACACCCTAGCTAAGTTTACCTTGGCAGTTATCAATACCAAGGGGCGTGTAGGAGATGAAGCCTTGTCTGAGTTTTTAGAAGCTGGATACACTCAACAAAATGCCTTGGATGTGGTTCTTGGTGTCAGCCTAGCAAGCCTCTGTAACTATGCCAACAACCTAGCCAATACACCAATTAACCCAGAATTGCAACCTTATGCTTAATCCTTATCTGAGTAAAATGAAGTCTGAAATGATCGGACTTCGTTTTTTATCCCCTCATTTAAGCGCTTTTATGCTATACTGAAACTAACATGATTATTGGAGGTTAGGATGAAAAAACTCCCCTTGGTATTTTCTGGTTGTTTGCTAGGTTTGGCAGGAGCTGGAAATCTTATTTTAGATACGTTGCCGGTTCTGTCCCATCTGTTGAGTCTGACAGGTTTGATTTTGTGGATTTACTTTCTGATTCTTCATCTCTTTAATTGGAAGGAAACCAAGCAAGAATTGACCAAGCCCCCTCTTTTATCAGGGATGGCAACCTTTCCCATGGCTGGGATGATTTTATCAACTTATGTCTTTCGCGTATTCCCTCATCTTCCTTTGGTAGCGCAAGGGCTCTGGTGGTTTTCATTTCTCTTGGACTTGGCCTTGATTGCTGATTTCACCATCAAGTTTGCCTGTCCAGGTCGTAGGGTTCATGCGACTCCTAGCTGGACGGTTCTCTATGTGGGGATAGCGGTGGCTGCCTTGACCTATCCTCTGGTAGGCATCATCGAAATTGCCTATGCGACCTTGAGTTTTGGTTTTCTCTTGACCTTCTATCTCTATCCCCTTATTTATAGCGATTTAAAGAAACATCCACTCCCACTAGCCTTGCTTGGACAAGAAGGAATCTATTGCGCTCCCTTCTCTCTACTCTTGGCTTCTCTAGTTCGAGTTGGAGGAGAGAGTCTACCAACTTGGCTCTTAATCGTTATGATTTTGGCTTCTCAATCCTTCTTTTTCTTTGTTTTAACTCGCCTACCCAATATTTTAAAGCAAGGCTTTCAACCAGCCTTCTCAGCCCTCACTTTCCCGACCATTATCACAGCTACTTCGCTTAAGATGGCTCAGGGAATCTTGAAACTTCCATTTTTGGATTATTTGGTAGTGGCTGAAACCGCTATTTGCTTAATTATTTTACTCTTTGTATTAGGCGCTTATCTGATTTGGTTACGAAAAAAGGTCTAGCTAGAAATAGCTAAACCTTTTTTTTATGGTTTGATAACTTCAGCGCCACCCATGTATGGACGAAGAACTTCTGGGATGGTTACAGAACCATCTTCATTTTGGTAATTTTCAAGAATTGCAGCCACTGTACGTCCAACTGCAAGTCCAGAACCGTTCAAGGTGTGAAGAAGTTTAACCTTGCCATCTGCTTCATCACGGTAACGGATTTGGGCACGACGGGCTTGGAAATCTTCTGTGTTTGAACAGCTTGAGATTTCACGGTAGGTATTTTGTGCTGGAATCCAAACTTCCAAGTCGTAAGTCTTGGCAGCTGAGAAGCCCATATCTCCAGTAGAGAGAGCAACGACACGGTATGGAAGGTTGAGTTTTTGAAGGATATTTTCAGCGTTGGCTGTCATTTTTTCCAATTCTTCGTAAGATTCTTCTGGCTTGGCAAATTTAACCATTTCAACCTTATGGAATTGGTGCAAACGAATCAAGCCACGAGTATCACGGCCAGCTGAACCAGCCTCAGAACGGAATGATGGACTCATAGCAGTGAAGTAAATTGGCAGGTCTTTGCCGTCAAGGATTTCATCACGGTAGTAGTTTGTCAGAGGAACTTCAGCTGTAGGGATAAGGACATAATTGCTGTCGCTCAATTCAAAAGTATCTTCCTTGAATTTTGGATATTGACCAGTACCAAACATAGAGTCATGGTTAACCATGTAAGGTGTGATGACTTCCGTATAGCCTTCCTTTCCATGCTCATCCAACATAAAGTTGTAGATAGCACGTTCCAAACGAGCACCGAGGCCTTTATAGAAGAGGAAGCGAGCGCCTGTTACCTTACCACCGCGTTCCCAATCAAGGATACCAAGGTCTTCACCGAGATCCCAGTGAGCTTTTGGCTCAAAGTCAAACTCGCGTGGAGTACCCCAACGGCGAACTTCCACATTGTCATCTTCATCAGCCCCAACAGGAACACTGTCAGCAGGGATGTTTGGAAGAGTAGTGGTAAATTCTGTCAATTTAGCATCGATTTCTGCCAATTCGGCATCCAAGGCTTTGACCTCAGCAGATAGACTTTGCATGGCAGCAATCTTGTCATCTGCATTTTCTTTGTTGCGCTTAGCTTGGGCAATCTCAGCAGAAACTGTGTTGCGTTCAGCCTTGAGAGTTTCAACCTTGACCAAAATATCACGACGTTTAGCATCGATTTCCTTCATCTCGTTTAAGACAGCAGCATCTACACCACGTGTAGCCAATTTTTCTGCGACAGCTTCAAAGTCTGTACGAATACGTTTGATATCTAACATAAGAACTCCTTTATGAAAAAAGCACACCTGACAAAGCGTTGGAGTGGCAGGGCCACGGTTCCATCCAACTTCACAGGTGTGCACTTGATTGTGTATGTAATTGTTACTAACGGTAGAATTTCACCTATCCCTCCTATCTGCTCGCAGCACCCGCAGACTTTCTGAAAGAAGAAGATAACCTACTTATCCGTTGCTATGATTATACTAAAGTTTCTACTTTTTTGCAAATAGATTTTTAAATTTTTGACCAATGGTCTGAATCAGGGTCGGAAGTTTGACGACCTTGTCATTGCCCAGTTTTTCACGAGCAATTTTGAGAATGGCACCTGAGTCTTTTGAAGCAAAGAGGAATTTTCCTCTGTCTGTAAAGACTTCGAAGTGGCGACTGATTTTGCGACCAGAAACGTTAGCTCCAATTTGGTTGATATGGCTCCAAGGAATCTGGATAAATTGTTCAACATTGACATCTGGGTAAAATTCCAGAGCCTGATCTCCGACCAGGAATTTCCCAACTTTCCCAGCTATAGAGAGGTAGGAAGTGCCTGTCGTGCTGAGAAGCACTGTTTTGTTAAGCGATTGGGCCATGATTAGTCTTCCTTACTTTCACCGAAAAAGGCATTGTAGAGGGCTTTGATAGCTGCTTTCTCTTGGTCTTTATTGACAACAAACATGATAGAAACTTCACTAGAACCTTGAGACATCATCTGGATGTTGATCTTGTTTTCAGATAGAGCACGTGTAGCAGTAGCAGTTACTCCGATATGACTCTTCATCTTTTCTCCAACAATCATAATGATTGAAAGGTCGTGTTCGATTTCTGCATGGTCTACTTCAGCCTTTTGAACCAACTGACGAAGGATTTCTTCTTCCTTGATAGGAGTTAGTTCGCGAGAACGGAGAATGATTGAAAGATCGTCGATACCTGTTGGCATATGTTCCCAACCGATGTTAAGATCTTCAAGGATTTGCAGAACCTTGCGACCAAATCCAACCTCACGGTTCATGAGGTATTTCGACATGTTGATGCTGACAAAGCCTGAGTCACCAGCAATTCCCACAACTGGGAACTTGTCACTACTGTGTTTTAGAACGATACGAGTACCTGGATGATCAGGGTTGTTGGTATTTTTGATAACAAGAGGGATTTTTCCACGGTAGGCAGGAAGAAGAGCCTCGTCATGAAGGACTGAGAAGCCTGCATAGGCCAACTCGCGCATTTCACGGTAGGTCAACTCAGGAATCGAGTGTGGTTGATGGATAATACCAGGGTGAGCCGCAAAGATACCATCAACGTCTGTAAAGTTTTCATAGAGGTCAGCTTTGACACCAGCAGCAATGATAGAACCAGTGATATCAGAGCCGCCACGTGAGAAGGTACAGATTTGATTTTCCTTAGTAACACCAAAGAAACCAGGAATGACAAGAACCTCATTTGCATTTGTTAATTCTTCAATCTTGTCATAACTTGATGGAATGATGCGAGCGTGGCCAGGTTCACTTGTTACCACAATCCCAGCTTCTCTAGGATGAACATAGCGTGCATCGATCCCATTTTGGTTAAAATAGGCAGCGATCAATTTAGCATTGTTATTTTCACCGGCTGCTAGGAAGGTATCGTAGAGAAATTCATTTTCTTCAATAGGAAGAGTGGCTAAGGCACGAATACTTTTTGAAATTTTTTCTAAAACAGCAGGTTTTAGTCCCAATTCACTAACCATAGCAGCATAGCGGTCGATAATCCAGCTTTGACTTTTGCTAATATCGTTACCAGCAACATAGTCGCGGTAGTATTTAATCAAGGCATCCGTAACCTTAGTATCTTCAGCATTGCGTTTACCAGGCGCAGAAACGACTACAAAACGACGCTCTGAATCGCTTTTGACGATGTTTAAAACTTTTTCTAATTGACCAGCAGAGGCAAGAGAGCTACCTCCAAATTTAACAACCTTCATAAGAACTCCTAAAGTAAGTATTTTATACGATTATAGCAGAAAGAAAGCCTTTTTTCAATGAAGAAAATAAGATGCTTTCTAGTATAAAGCGAGCCTTTCTAATCGGCTGAGACACTTTCAGTTGATTTTTTCTTGCTTTCAACTCCTAAAAAAGATATACTTTGATAATAAAATAATTTAAACTGCTTATAAAACAAAAAGGAGTCCAGATGGAACACATTATTTATCAGCTTGAAGAGGACTTGGCAATCCTTACCTTGAACCGTCCTGAGGTCGCAAATGGTTTTCATATTTCCATGTGTGAGGAGATTTTAGAAGCCCTGACTTTGGCAGAAGAGGATCCGGCTGTGCATTTTATCTTAATCAATGCCAATGGCAAAGTCTTTTCAGTTGGGGGAGATTTGGTAGAGATGAAGCGGGCAGTGGATGAGGATGATATTCCATCATTGACAAAAATCGCAGAGTTGGTCAATACGATTTCCTATAAAATCAAGCAAATAGCCAAACCTATTTTAATGGAAGTTGACGGTGCTGTTGCAGGTGCCGCAGCCAATATGGCTGTTGCGGCAGATTTCTGTCTTGCAACGGATAAGGCTAAGTTTATCCAAGCCTTTGTTGGCGTCGGCTTGGCTCCAGATGCAGGAGGAATTCATCTCTTGAGCCGCAGTATCGGTGTGACGCGTGCTGCCCAACTAGCTATGACAGGTGAGGCTTTGAACGCAGAAAAAGCTCTGGAGTGGGGGCTAGTTTACCGTATTTCTGAAGCTGATAAGTTAGAAAAAACCAGAGAACAGCTTCTTAAAAAATTAAGACGTGGTTCAAGCAATTCCTATGCTGCCATTAAGAAGTTGGTTTGGGAAAGCCAATTTAAAGATTGGCAAGATTATGCTACTTTAGAACTGAACCTTCAGGAGTCACTAGCGAAAACAGAGGATTTCAAAGAGGGAGTTCGGGCTCATTCGGAAAGAAGACGACCTAAATTTACAGGAAAATAAAAAAATACTTGCACCATTCTTTGAACTTTGATATAATTCTTTTGTCAAATGTTTTGATTCTAAAAGTTTTTTTGAAAAGGAGGGAAGGAAAGATTGGACTACCAACGAATTAATGAATATTTAACATCTATATTTAACAATGTCCTCGTTATCGAGGAAGTTAGCTTGAGGGGTAGTCGTTTCAAAGATATCTCCATCAAAGAAGTCCATACAATCGATGTAATTGGAAAATTCCCAGACGTGACGCCAAGTCAAGTGTCGAAAGAGTTGATGGTGACTCTTGGGACGGTTACGACGAGTTTGAATAATCTTGAACGCAAGGGTTACATTGAACGCATTCGCTCAGAGCAGGATCGTCGTGTGGTGCATCTACATTTGACAAAGAAGGGTCGCTTGGTTCATAGACTACATAAACGCTTCCATAAGGCCATGGTTGAAAATATTATCGACGGTATGAGCAAGGAAGAAACTGAGATTATGGGCAAAGGTTTGACGAAACTTTATCAATTTTTGGAGGATTTGAAATAATGGCTTTTGCAAAAATAAGCCAGGTTGCTCATTATGTGCCAGAGCAAGTGGTTACAAATCATGATTTGGCTCAGATTATGGATACCAATGATGAGTGGATTTCAAGTCGGACGGGAATACGACAAAGGCATATTTCAAGAACAGAATCTACTAGTGATTTGGCTACAGAAGTTGCTAAGAAACTGATGGCAAAAGCTGGAATCACAGGGGAAGAGCTGGATTTTATCATTCTAGCTACTATTACTCCAGATTCGATGATGCCCTCTACAGCTGCTCGTGTTCAAGCTAATATTGGTGCAAAAAAAGCTTTTGCTTTTGACCTAACAGCTGCTTGTAGTGGATTTGTATTTGCCTTGTCAACTGCTGAAAAATTTATCGCTTCTGGTCGCTTTCAAAAAGGCTTGGTGCTTGGTAGCGAGACCCTCTCTAAAGCAGTCGATTGGTCGGATCGATCAACAGCTGTCTTGTTTGGAGATGGTGCTGGTGGAGTATTGCTAGAAGCTAGCGAGCAAGAGCATTTCTTAGCTGAGAGTCTCAATAGCGATGGGAGTCGTAGTGAGTGTCTGACCTATGGACATTCAGGCTTGCATTCTCCATTTTCAGATCAAGAAAATGCAGATTCATTTTTGAAGATGGATGGGCGGGCGGTCTTTGATTTTGCCATTCGAGATGTTGCCAAGTCTATCAAACAGACTATTGATGAGTCTCCTATAGAGGCGATAGACTTGGATTATCTGCTACTTCATCAGGCCAATGACCGTATCTTGGATAAGATGGCTAAAAAAATCGGTGTCGACCGAGCTAAACTTCCAGCCAATATGATGGAGTATGGAAATACCAGTGCAGCCAGTATCCCGATTTTACTTTCAGAGTGTGTAGAACAAGGCCTCATCCGTTTAGATGGTAGTCAAACTGTTCTGCTATCAGGCTTCGGTGGAGGCTTGACATGGGGCACGCTCATTCTTACAATTTAGGTAATCATGTGGTGAACACATTGTTATAAAAAACTATTTATTTTAAAGGAGTCCTATCATGGCAGTATTTGAAAAAGTACAAGAAATTATCGTTGAAGAACTTGGAAAAGACGCATCAGAAGTAACACTTGAATCAACTTTTGATGACTTGGACGCAGATTCATTGGACTTGTTCCAAGTAATCTCAGAAATTGAAGATGCTTTTGATATCCAAATCGAAGCAGAAGATGATTTGAAAACAGTTGGTGACTTGGTTGCCTACGTTGAAGAGCAAACAAAATAAGTAGAATAGAAGATAGAAGGAGTAGGGAAACCCGCTCCCTCTTGTTTAGGCAATAGTTTGATTGTCAAATTATGACGGTATCGAACTATTACGTAAGCAAGAAACGATGGAGGCACTATGAAAACGCGTATTACAGAATTATTGAACATTGATTATCCTATTTTCCAAGGAGGAATGGCCTGGGTTGCTGATGGTGATTTGGCAGGAGCTGTTTCCAAGGCTGGAGGACTAGGGATTATCGGTGGGGGGAATGCCCCTAAAGAAGTTGTCAAGGCAAATATTGATAAAATCAAATCATTGACTGATAAACCCTTTGGTGTCAACATCATGCTCTTGTCTCCCTTTGTGGAAGATATTGTAGACCTCGTTATCGAGGAAGGTGTTAAGGTGGTTACAACAGGAGCAGGAAATCCTGGTAAATACATGGAACGCTTCCATGAAGCTGGCATTACAGTGATTCCTGTTGTGCCAAGTGTGGCTCTAGCTAAACGTATGGAAAAAATCGGTGCGGACGCTGTTATTGCAGAAGGAATGGAAGCTGGGGGGCATATCGGTAAATTAACAACCATGACCTTGGTGCGTCAGGTAGCTGCAGCTGTATCTATTCCTGTTATTGCTGCAGGAGGGATTGCGGATGGTGAAGGTGCTGCCGCTGGCTTTATGCTAGGTGCAGAGGCTGTTCAGGTTGGAACTCGTTTTGTCGTTGCAAAAGAGTCTAATGCCCATCCAAATTATAAGGCGAAAATTTTAAAAGCTAGAGATATTGATACTACGATTTCAGCTCAACACTTTGGACATGCTGTTCGTGCGATTAAAAATCAGTTGACTCGTGATTTTGAACAAGCTGAAAAAGATGCCTTTAAACAAGAAAATCCAGATTTGGAAATTTTTGAACAAATGGGAGCAGGTGCTCTAGCCAAAGCGGTTGTTCACGGAGATGTGGATGGTGGATCTGTTATGGCAGGTCAAATCGCAGGCCTTGTTTCCAAAGAAGAAACCGTTGAAGAAATCCTAAAAGATTTGTATTACGGAGCAGCTAAGAAAATACAAGAAGAAGCCTCTCGTTGGGCAGGAGTTGTAAGAAATGACTAAAACAGCCTTTTTATTTGCTGGTCAAGGTGCCCAGTATCTAGGTATGGGACGGGATCTCTATGATCACTACCCTATTGTCAAAGAAACGATTGATCAAGCGAGTCAGGTACTCGGTTATGATTTGCGTCATCTTATTGATACGGAAGAAGAAAAACTCAATCAGACCCGCTATACGCAACCAGCTATTTTAGCGACTTCAGTTGCTATCTACCGTTTATTGCAAGAAAAGGGCTATCAGCCTGATATGGTTGCTGGTTTGTCCCTTGGAGAATATTCTGCCTTGGTGGCCAGTGGCGCCTTGGATTTTGAAGATGCGGTAGCCTTGGTTGCTAAGCGTGGAGCCTATATGGAAGAAGCGGCTCCTGCTGGCTCTGGCAAGATGGTGGCAGTTCTTAATACACCAGTAGAGGTTATTGAGGAAGCCTGTCAAAAAGCTTCTGAACTTGGAGTAGTTACCCCAGCCAACTATAATACACCTGCACAAATCGTGATTGGTGGAGAAGTGACTGCAGTTGACCGAGCTGTTGAACTCTTGCAAGAAGCAGGTTCCAAACGCTTGATTCCACTCAAGGTTTCAGGACCTTTTCATACCGCTCTCCTTGAGCCTGCTAGCCAGAAACTAGCTGAAACACTAGCTCAGGTAAGTTTTTTAGATTTTACTTGTCCCCTAGTCGGCAATACAGAAGCTACAATTATGCAAAAAGAAGACATTGCTCAACTCTTGACGCGTCAGGTTAAGGAACCAGTTCGTTTTTATGAAAGTATTGCGGTTATGCAAGAAGCAGGAATAACCAACTTTATAGAGATTGGCCCTGGGAAAGTCTTGTCAGGCTTTGTTAAAAAGATTGATAAGACAGCTAAATTAGCCAATGTTGAAGATCAGGCTAGCTTGGAAGCCTTGCTAGAAAACAAGTAATCCCTTCTCCCATAAATACAAGAGGAAACAGGAGAAAAGAATGCAACTAAAAAATAAAAATATCTTTATTACAGGTTCGAGTCGTGGAATTGGTCTTGCCATTGCTCACAAGTTTGCTCAAGCAGGAGCCAACATCGTCTTAAACAGTCGTGGGTCTATCTCAGAAGAATTGCTCGCTGAATTTTCAGACTACGGTGTCAAGGTGGTTCCCATTTCAGGGGATGTGTCGGATTTTACAGACGCTAAGCGTATGGTTGAGCAAGCTATTGCAGAGCTGGGTTCAGTAGATGTTTTGATTAACAATGCAGGGATTACTCAAGATACCCTTATGCTCAAGATGACAGAAGCAGATTTTGAAAAAGTGCTCAAGGTTAACCTGACTGGTGCCTTTAATATGACACAATCAGTCTTGAAACCGATGATAAAAGCCAGAGAAGGTGCTATCATTAATATGTCTAGTGTTGTTGGTTTGATGGGAAATATCGGTCAAGCTAACTATGCAGCTTCTAAGGCTGGTTTGATTGGTTTTACCAAGTCTGTGGCGCGTGAAGTGGCCAATCGCAATATCAGAGTTAATGCTATTGCACCTGGAATGATTGAGTCCGATATGACAGCTGTTCTATCAGACAAGGTAAAAGATGCCATGCTGGCGCAAATTCCTATGAAAGAATTTGGGCAGGCAGAACAGGTTGCAGATTTAACAGTATTTTTAGCAGGCCAAGATTATCTAACTGGTCAAGTGGTTGCCATTGATGGTGGCTTAAGTATGTAGCAGAAGCTAGAGGTAAAAAAGATGAAACTAAATCGCGTAGTAGTAACAGGTTATGGAGTAACATCTCCAATCGGAAATACACCAGAAGAATTTTGGAATAGTTTGACAACTGGAAAAATCGGAATTGGTCCAATTACAAAATTTGATCATAGTGACTTTGATGTGCATAATGCAGCAGAAATTCAAGATTTTCCTTTTGATAAATACTTTGTAAAGAAAGATACCAACCGTTTTGACAACTATTCTTTGTATGCTTTGTATGCAGCCCAAGAGGCTGTCAACCACGCTGATCTGGATGTAGAGGCTATTGACAAGGATCGTTTTGGTGTTATCGTTGCCTCTGGTATTGGTGGAATCAAGGAAATTGAAGATCAAGTGCTTCGCCTCCATGAAAAAGGTCCAAAACGTGTGAAACCATTGACCCTTCCAAAAGCCTTACCAAATATGGCTTCAGGAAATGTTGCCATGCGTTTTGGAGCAAACGGTGTTTGTAAATCCATCAATACTGCCTGCGCTTCATCAAATGATGCGATTGGGGATGCCTTCCGCTCCATTAAATTTGGTTTCCAAGATGTTATGTTGGTAGGTGGTTCAGAAGCCTCTATCACACCTTTTGCTATTGCTGGTTTCCAAGCCCTAACTGCTCTCTCAACTACAGAGGACCCAAGTCGCGCTTCTATCCCATTTGATAAGGATCGTAATGGTTTTGTCATGGGTGAAGGTTCTGGGATGTTGGTTCTTGAAAGCCTTGAACACGCTGAAAAACGTGGGGCTACTATCCTTGCTGAAGTGGTTGGTTACGGAAATACTTGTGATGCCTACCACATGACTTCACCACATCCAGAAGGTCAGGGAGCTATCAAGGCCATCAAACTAGCCTTGGAAGAAGCTGAGATTTCTCCAGAGCAAGTAGCCTATGTCAATGCTCACGGAACGTCAACTCCTGCTAATGAAAAAGGAGAAAGTGGTGCGATCGTAGCTGTTCTTGGTAAGGAAGTACCTGTATCATCAACCAAGTCTTTCACAGGACATTTGCTGGGGGCTGCAGGTGCGGTAGAAGCTATCGTAACAATCGAGGCTATGCGTCATAACTTTGTACCAATGACAGCTGGAACAAGTGAAGTATCAGATTATATCGAAGCCAATGTCGTTTATGGACAAGGCTTGGAGCAAGAAATTCCATACGCTATTTCAAATACCTTTGGTTTTGGTGGCCACAATGCAGTTCTTGCTTTCAAACGTTGGGAGAATAAATAACTATGAATTTAAACGATATTAAAGACTTGATGGCCCAATTTGACCAGTCAAGTTTGAGAGAATTTTCTTATAAGAATGGGACGGATGAGTTACAGTTTAGCAAGAATGAAGCGAAACTGGTGTCTGAAGTTGCACCTCAAGTCGCTCCAGCGCCCGTTCTAACAACACCAAGTCTAGTAGCTCCTTCATCTGCTCCAGCAGAAACTGTAGCAGAAGAGGTTCCAGCTCCAGCTGAAGCAAGTGTGGCTGCTGAGGGAGATCTTGTAGAGAGCCCACTTGTTGGGGTGGCTTACTTGGCTGCTGGTCCTGATAAACCTGCCTTCGTCACAGTTGGTGATAGTGTTAAAAAAGGCCAAACACTAGTGATTATCGAAGCCATGAAAGTCATGAATGAAATCCCAGCTCCTAAGGATGGTGTGGTAACGGAAATTCTCGTTTCTAACGAAGAAATGGTTGAGTTTGGTAAAGGATTGGTACGTATCAAATGATCGATATTCAAGGAATCAAAGAAGCACTTCCCCACCGTTATCCTATGCTCCTAGTGGACCGTGTCTTGGAAGTGAGCGAGGACACCATTGTTGCTATCAAAAATGTGACCATCAACGAGCCTTTCTTTAACGGTCACTTTCCTCAATATCCAGTTATGCCAGGTGTTCTGATCATGGAAGCCTTGGCGCAAACAGCTGGTGTGTTGGAGTTGTCAAAACCTGAAAATAAAGGAAAACTGGTCTTTTACGCTGGTATGGATAAGGTCAAATTCAAGAAGCAAGTTGTACCAGGCGACCAATTGGTTATGACAGCGACTTTTGTAAAACGTCGTGGCACCATAGCTGTGGTTGAAGCAAAGGCTGAAGTGGATGGCAAGCTTGCAGCTAGTGGTACTCTTACCTTTGCAATAGGGAACTAAGGAGGTTCTCCATGTTTCGAAAAATTTTAATTGCCAATCGTGGTGAAATTGCGGTCCGTATTATCCGTGCGGCGCGTGAATTGGGGATTGCGACGGTGGCGGTTTATTCAACTGCTGATAAGGAAGCCCTTCATACGCTTTTGGCAGATGAAGCGGTTTGTATCGGTCCTGGTAAGGCTACAGAGTCTTATCTCAATATCAATGCGGTTCTATCAGCTGCAGTCTTGACTGAGGCAGAAGCCATTCACCCAGGTTTTGGATTTCTCAGTGAAAATTCCAAATTTGCAACTATGTGTGAAGAAGTGGGCATCAAGTTTATCGGTCCATCTGGTCATGTTATGGATATGATGGGGGATAAGATCAATGCGCGCGCTCAGATGATCAAAGCAGGTGTGCCTGTTATTCCAGGTTCGGATGGAGAAGTGCATAACTCTGAGGAAGCTTTGATTGTTGCTGAAAAAATTGGCTATCCTGTTATGCTCAAGGCTTCAGCAGGTGGAGGTGGTAAAGGGATTCGTAAGGTTGAAAAACCAGAAGACCTCGTTTCAGCCTTTGAAACGGCCTCTAGCGAAGCCAAGGCCAATTATGGCAATGGTGCCATGTACATTGAACGGGTTATCTATCCAGCTCGTCACATCGAGGTTCAAATCCTAGGAGATGAACACGGACATGTGATTCACTTGGGGGAACGGGATTGTTCTCTTCAACGGAATAATCAAAAGGTTTTGGAAGAAAGCCCTTCGATTGCAATTGGAAAAACGTTACGCCATGAAATCGGTGCTGCTGCTGTTCGAGCGGCAGAGTTTGTTGGCTATGAGAATGCAGGGACCATTGAATTTCTTCTGGATGAAGCCAGTGGCAATTTCTATTTCATGGAAATGAATACCCGTGTTCAGGTAGAACATCCCGTTACAGAGTTTGTTTCAGGTGTGGATATCGTTAAGGAACAGATTCGCATTGCGGCAGGTCAACCTCTGTCTGTGAAGCAAGAGGATATTGTCCTACGTGGCCATGCAATCGAGTGTCGGATCAATGCAGAAAATCCAGCTTTTAATTTTGCTCCAAGTCCAGGTAAGATTACCAATCTCTATCTGCCAAGTGGGGGAGTTGGCTTGCGCGTGGATTCAGCAGTTTATCCAGGTTATACCATTCCTCCTTATTATGATAGTATGATTGCTAAAATCATTGTTCACGGCGAAAATCGTTTTGATGCCTTGATGAAAATGCAACGTGCCCTCTATGAATTAGAGATTGAAGGGGTGCAGACCAATGCAGATTTCCAGCTTGACCTCATTTCAGATCGCAATGTTATTGCTGGAGATTATGATACTTCCTTCTTGATGGAAACCTTCTTACCCAAATATCAAGAAAAAGAATAAAATGACTTCAAGAGTTTAAACCGAAAAGGGGAATCAATGGCTCTATTTAGTAAAAAAGATAAGTATATTCGAATCAATCCCAATCGTTCGGTTAGGGAAAAACCTCAAGCCAAGCCAGAGGTTCCAGATGAATTATTCTCCCAGTGTCCAGGCTGTAAGCATACCATCTATCAGAAGGATCTGGGAAGTGAGCGTATCTGTCCGCACTGTAGCTATACCTTTCGTATTTCTGCCCAAGAACGCTTGGCTTTGACGATTGATATGGGAACCTTCAAGGAATTGTTTACAGGGATTGAAAGCAAGGATCCCTTGCATTTCCCTGGTTATCAAAAGAAACTGGCAACCATGCGTGAAAAAACAGGTCTGGATGAAGCTGTTGTGACAGGAACTGCTCTTATTAAAGGTCAGACTGTGGCTCTTGGGATTATGGATTCCAACTTTATCATGGCTTCTATGGGTACGGTTGTAGGTGAAAAAATCACTCGTTTGTTTGAGTATGCGACTGTCGAAAAATTGCCAGTTGTCCTCTTCACAGCCTCTGGTGGAGCCCGTATGCAGGAAGGAATCATGAGTCTCATGCAGATGGCCAAGATTTCTGCAGCAGTTAAACGCCATTCAAATGCTGGTCTCTTTTACCTGACCATTTTGACAGATCCAACGACAGGTGGTGTGACAGCTTCTTTCGCTATGGAAGGCGATATCATTCTGGCTGAACCACAGAGTTTGGTCGGTTTTGCTGGGCGTCGTGTGATTGAAAATACGGTTCGTGAAAGCTTGCCTGAGGATTTCCAAAAGGCAGAATTCCTATTGGAACATGGTTTTGTGGATGCTATTGTTAAAAGAAGAGACTTGCCAGATACCATTGCTAGCCTAGTCAGATTGCACGGAGGGGGTCCTAGATGAATATTGCAAAAATAGTCAGAGAAGCGCGTGAGCAGAGTCGCTTGACAAGCTTGGACTTTGCGACAGGCATTTTTGATGAATTTATCCAATTACACGGTGACCGTTCTTTTCGTGACGATGGTGCAGTTGTTGGTGGTATTGGCTGGCTTGGAGATCAAGCTGTAACAGTGGTTGGTATCCAAAAAGGCAAGAGTTTGCAAGACAACCTCAAACGGAATTTTGGCCAACCGCATCCAGAAGGCTACCGCAAGGCTATACGGTTGATGAAACAGGCTGAAAAATTTGGCCGTCCAGTTGTGACCTTTATCAATACAGCAGGTGCCTATCCTGGTGTCGGAGCGGAAGAACGTGGTCAAGGGGAAGCTATTGCTCGCAATCTCATGGAAATGAGTGACCTGAAAGTTCCTATAATTGCCATCATTATTGGTGAAGGTGGTTCAGGTGGGGCTCTGGCTCTAGCAGTCGCGGACCGTGTCTGGATGCTGGAAAATTCTATCTATGCCATTCTCAGTCCAGAAGGCTTTGCTTCCATTCTATGGAAGGACGGAACTCGTGCCATGGAAGCGGCAGAACTGATGAAAATCACTTCGCATGAACTGTTAGAAATGGACGTGGTGGATAAGGTGATTTCTGAAGCAGGACTTTCTAGTAAAGAACTTATTAAGAATGTTAAAAAAGAACTTCAAGCTGATCTAGCTAGACTTTCACAAAAACCGCTAGAAGAGTTATTGGAAGAACGTTACCAACGATTTAGAAAATACTAATACTTCAGATTACGCAAAAACTAGAACTGGCAGTCAGTTCTAGTTTTTATGTGCTTCTTATACTCAATGAAAATCAAAGAACAAACTAGGAAACTAGCCGCAGGCTGCTCAAAACACTGTTTTGAGGTTGCAGATAGAACTGACGAAGTCAGTAACATCTATACGGCAAGGCGACGTTGACGCGGTTTGAAGAGATTTTCGAAGAGTATTACTCTGTGCAGAGGAGAAAGTAAAAAAGTGCTTGGGAGACCAAACACCTTTTCGATTATTCATTTTCTTCAGTTACAAATTGACTAAGCAGTCCGTTGATAAAGCGGGCTGATTTTTGATCTGAAAAATTCTTAGCGAGTTCAATAGCTTCATTGACTGCTACCAGCTGAGGTGTATCAAATGATGTGATTTCAAAGATTCCCAAGCGTAGTAAGTTTTTTTCGACCAAGGTCAAGCGCTCAACTGTCCAGCCTGACTTGAGGTGCTGGTTGATTTGTGTATCCAACTCGTCTTTTTGAGCTTGAACACCAGAAACCAAGTTTAGAAGAAAGGCTGGAATTTGCACATCTTCATCTTCACGGTCATGTGTGTAGGCAAAGCGACAAGCTGTTTCCATATCTGTGTCGAATTCAAGGCTCATAAGAGCTTGAAAAGCGCATTTACGAAGTTCGCGTCTAGATTCTAATAATGGACTAGTCATTGAGGAAGTCCTCGTTAAATAGATCTTTCAACTCTGGTTTAGGTGTTTTGTCTGGAACAATTCCTGTAACATGGATATTGACAGCAGCAAGTTCCACATCAGCCATATCATGGACAGCATCTTTGACCGCTTTTTGAATCGCAAGAGCTACTTTTGGTACTTTCACACCGTACTCAAGGTAGAGGTAGATGTCAGCAGTTAGTTCTTCGTTGCTTTCTTTTAAGTAGACGCCACGACCAAGAGAGAGTTTTGATAGGGTATCAGATACGGATTTATTTGAAAATGAGTGGACACCATCAACTTTAGCAGTTGCGATGGCAATGATTTTTTCAAGTACACGTGGAGCGATAACGATTTCGCCAAATTGTTCTTCAATTCCCATAGAATGACCTCTTTCTAGAGATTAGGCACGAGAAACGTAAGTTCCTTCTGCAGTGTTGATGATCAATTTTTGTCCAGCTTCGATGAAGTCAGGAACGTTGACAACAAGTCCAGTTTCCATAGTCGCTGGTTTACCAGAACCTGTAACAGTAGCACCCTTGATAGATGGTTGTGTTTCAGCGACTGTCAATTCAACAGTAGTTGGTACAGTTACACCGATTACTTCAGTTCCGTAGAATTGGATTTTCACATCAGAGTTTTCAAGGATGTAAAGCAATTCATTTTCAACGTTTACGACTGGGATTTCGTATTGGTCGTAAGTTTCAGTGTTCATGAAGTAGGCAGTTTCATCCATTTTGTACAAGTATTGAGCTGGAACAGTTTCGATAATAGCTTGTTCGAATTTTTCTTCTGGACGGTAGCTTGTGTCAAAAGTAGAACCAGTACGGACATCACGTAATTTCATACGCATGATTGTGTTCCCTTTACCTGGTTTGTGGTGGCTAGCTTCCAAAACGCGGATCAATTTTCCGTCTGCAGTTTCAAATGTCATACCAGCTTTCAATTTGCTTGCTTCAATCATGTTTTTACCTCTTTAATAAATATTATTACTCTTCATTCTACCATAAAATCTTCTGGAAATAAAGCCAAAATAGTTATTGGAAGATGGTAGGGGAGAAAAAGAATATTGCCTAGTCAGGTGGCGTGCTTGATGTGAAAGAGCATCCACCACGTTTTTTATTATATTCAAAAGGCCGAAGTGACCTTGCTCCGACCTGATTGTATTGTCTTAAAAAGATTGATTTTTTATTCTGGTTCTACCAAAATCTTGATTTGTGACTTGTCTTGAGTTAATTCGATAAAGCCTTCTTCCACGATATTTTCCAATTTAATTTTTTTAGTAACCAGTTTTTCAGCAGAGAAGTAGCCTTGTTCCATCAATTCTAATACTTTAGGGAAGATGTGACGATAAGCTATGATTCCTTTCAGTGTCTTTTCTTGGATAGCAAATTCATTTGGATTGATATTAGCTTCTCGTTCCCAGATAGAGACAACCATACACTCACCTGCCTTATGTACAGCAGCTAGAGCCTGTCCCAAAACAACTGGTACACCAGTTACTTCATAAGAAACGTCTGCACCACCATTTGTCAATCGGTGTACAGCTTCAACAACGGTTTCTCCTTCTTGTGGACGTACAACGATAGCTCCTAATTCCTCTGCTTTGGCTTGGCGTTCTGGTGATAATTCAACGGCATAAATCTTAGAAGCACCAGCTGCACGAAGAGCTTCTACAATTAACAGACCAATTGGGCCTAAACCAAAGACAACAGCTGTATCACCAGCTTTCAAAGAAGATTGACGAACAGCATAGACTGCAACAGCAGCGGGTTCGGTGAGGGCAGCTTGCTCATAGCTTAAGCTATCTGGAATAACATGTACTAAGTCGCCATCTAAAACGCAATATTTGGCAAATCCACCGTCTGCAGCCAAACCAACAAAGTTAAGGTTTGGGTCCAAGTTATAATCACCAACTAAGTTATTCTTAGCTAGAATTGGTTCTACAGCAACACGATCACCAACTTTAACACGAGTAACATCACTTCCGACTTCTACGATTTCACCAGAAAATTCATGTCCCAGTGTTACCGGTGCTTTTTGACCAGAATAGACGTGCTCATCTGTTGGGATAAAGATAGGGCCATCTAAAAATTCGTGGAGGTCGGTACCACAAATTCCTGTGAACTTAACTGCAACTTTTACTTGGTGCGGAAGTACTTCAGGAACTTCTACTTCTTGAATACGAACATCTTTCGCTGCATGCCAGCGAGCAGCTTTCATTGTAGCCATATGAATAACTCCTTATTGTTGCGATTTTTAGTTTTCCTTTTAGGAAACTTTACATGTAATATTGTAAACGCTTTCTTTATATTTGTCAAGAAAAAACCAACCTCAGGGCTGGTTTTTACATATTAATCTTCTTTCAACTTGGCCAATTCCTGTGCAAGGAGTTTAAGGGCAACTTGTGGGTTGGCTTGTCCTTTAGTTGCTTTCATAAGGAATCCTGTGAAGGCCTTGTCTGCGTTGCGTTTGCCTGATTTGAAGTCGGCAACGGCTGCTTCATTATCCGCAAAGACTTGGTGGATAATTGGAATCAAGACAGCTGGATCTGAGATTTGAATCATGCCTGCTTTCTCAACGTATTCACGCGCTCCACCACCATTTTTAGCCAGGTGGACAAAGACTTTCTTGGCAATCTTAGAAGAGATAGTGCCGTCTTCGATGATGGCAATCATTTCAACCAAGTTTTCTGGTGTCAATTCGATTTGTTCCAGTGTCTTGCCTTCGGCGTTCAAGAATTGAGCAACCTCACCTTGGAGCCAGTTAGAGACTTGTTTAGCATCACCGCCAAGGGCAACAGCTTTCTCAAAGAAATCAGAAGTGACTTTGTTTGCAGTCAACTGGCTAGCGTCGTAGTCTGACAAGCCAAGGTCAGAGACGTAGCGCGCACGGCGTTCTTTTGGAAACTCTGGCAATTCAGTCCGCATTTCCTCAATCCACTCGTCTGAGATTTCAAAGAGTGGTAGGTCTGGTTCTGGGAAGTAGCGGTAGTCAGCAGCGCCTTCCTTAACACGCATGAGGATGGTTGCCTTGTTAGCTTCATCGTAACGGCGTGTTTCTTGGCGGATTTGACCACCAGAGCGAAGGATTTCGGCTTGACGTTGGACTTCGTATTCAAGACCCTTACGCACGTTTGAGAAAGAGTTAAGGTTCTTCAATTCAGTCTTGGTACCGAATTTTTCTTGACCATAAGGACGAAGGGAAATGTTGGCATCCACACGCATAGAACCTTCTTCCATCTTAACGTCAGAAATGCCAGCGTACTGGATAACTTCCTTGAGGGCTGTTAGGTAAGCATAGGCTTCTTCAGGAGAACGCATATCGGCTTCAGATACAATCTCGATCAAAGGCACACCTTGGCGGTTGAGGTCAACGTAAGAGTAGCCGTCTGTACCGTGGGTGTTTTTACCAGCGTCTTCTTCTAGGTGGGCACGTTCGATACCGATTTTCTTAGTTGTACCGTCTTCTAGTTCCACTTCAATCCAGCCGTTGTAGCCGATTGGCTCATCAAACTGAGAAATTTGATAGGCTTTAGGATTATCAGGGTAGAAGTAGTTCTTGCGGTCAAAGTGCATCTTCTTGTGGATGTCCATGTTGAGGGCAAGAGCAGCCTTGATACCGGCATCAACAACACCTTTATTGAGAACTGGCAGAACTCCTGGGAAGGACCAGTCAATCACGTTAGTGTTGGCATTTTGGTCATTTCCAAAGTGGGCAGAAGTAGGTGAGAAGATTTTTGAATTGGTGTTGAGCTCTACGTGGACTTCAAGTCCAATGACTGTTTCAAAGTTCATTAGTTGTCACCTCCAAAAATCACGGGTTGTTGTTTGTGGTAGTCTGTTGTTGCTTCAAAAGCAGCAGCAGCTTGGTAAATGGTTTCCTCAGAGTACTTAGGACCAATCAATTGGAGTCCGACAGGTAGGCCTTGAGAGAATCCAGCTGGAATCGAAATTCCTGGGAGACCAGCTAAGTTGACTGGGATGGTCAAGAGGTCAGCCAAGTACATGGCAACTGGGTCGTGGTTGAGTGAGTCCAAGTCATAAGCAACACTTGGAGCAGTTGGACCCAAAATCAAGTCGTAATCCGCAAAGACTTTTTCGAAATCTTGGATGATGAGGGTACGGACTTGACCAGCCTTCTTGTAGTAAGCATCGTAATAACCTGATGAAAGACTGAAAGTACCTAGCATGATACGACGTTTCACTTCTTCACCGAAACCTTGGCTACGGCTGTTTACATAGATTTCATCAAGGTTGGTTGCATCTTCTGCGCGGTAGCCGTAACGGATACCGTCAAAACGTTGCAAGTTTGAGGAAGCTTCTGATGAAGCGATGATGTAGTAAACGGCAACACCGTATTTAGAGTGAGGAAGGCTGACTTCTTCAACGATAGCACCCAATTTTTCAAAGTGTTTGGCGGCGTTCAGGATTGTTTCCTTAACCTCTGGGTCAATCCCTTCGCCAAGATATTCCTTAGGTAAAGCAATTTTCATGCCCTTGATGTCTTGACCGATTTTTGAAGTAAAGTCGGCAATGCGGACAGGAGCAGAAGTAGAGTCTTTGGCATCTTCGCTGGCAATAGCATTGAGCAAGAGGGCATTTTCCTTAACAGTAGGAGCAAAAGGTCCAATCTGGTCTAATGAGCTACCAAAGGCAATGAGACCGAAACGTGAAACTGTTCCGTAGGTTGGTTTGAGACCAACAATCCCATTGAAGGCAGCAGGTTGGCGGATAGAACCACCCGTATCAGAACCAAGTGACAAGCGGACTTGTCCTGAAGCTACAGCTGCGGCTGAACCACTTGATGAACCACCAGGAACCTTGTTTTGGTCCCAAGCGTTTTTAGTCGCACCGTAGTGAGAAGTCTCACCAGAACCACCCATGGCAAACTCGTCCATGTTGGTTTTCCCTACGACAATCATGCCTTTAGCCTTTGCATTGGCAACCGCAGTCGCATCAAAGATCGGCTCATAGTTGTAGAGCATTTTTGAGGCAGCAGTTGTGAGAATACCGTCAGTAGAGATATTATCTTTAACTGCAAGTGGAATTCCTGAGAGGACATTATCAGCGTCAATTCCAGTTTCATCAATAGCTTTGGCTTGCGCAAGAGCTTGCTCCTCAGAAATGGTGACAAAGGCATTGATAGCTGTTTCTCGAGACTTGATATCTTCAAGCGTAGCTTGGGTTAATTCTGTTGCAGAAATTTCCTTAGAGACAAGGAGATTGTGTAAGTCTTCAATGGTTTTATTGTTGAAAGTCATTAGGCATCTCCTCCATCGTCTAGGATAGCTGGTACCTTGATATAGTAGTTGTCTTTTTCAGGTACGTTTTTAAACAAGCGATCACGGTCTGTTCCTTCTTCAGCCACATCAGGGCGGAGTACAGTCTTGCGGTCAGCCATGGTCGTAGTAGGTGCGACACCAGTTGTGTCAACTTCGCCCAGCAATTCAACCATGTCAACAATCTTAGACAAGGTAGTCGCAAAGGCAGCAGTTTCTTCTTCAGAGAATCTTAATTTTGAAAGATTGGCAACGTGTGTTACCTCTTCTTGCGTAATTTTCATCTTGCATCCTTTCGTGAAATGATGATTTTTAGTCTGTTCTATTTTACCATATTTTCCTATAAATAAGGGAGGGAAAGGTGAAAAAAGACAAGTGGAGGATGGAGAAGGATGGAGAACGGGTTTTTGAAAGAGACAAAAAAATAGCCGTCCTAACTTTGGCGAGTTAACGAGCTATTTTTTAGTTATGTAACTACAGCCACCGTCTTAAACGGCTCTGTGGGGTGTTGTTGACGCAACACTTTTTTCTATGTTTATTGTAACATTCATTTGGAAAATTGCAAGGGGAATAGGATGGTTAGTACTTGGATAAGTTGGATATTAGCTCAACAGTTGGCATTAAAACTGCTAAATAATTTTTGGCTATCAGCAAACTAAAATTCTTTGATTTTAATATGCACTTTTTTGGTATTCATTCCACAAAGCCTGAAGTTCATCTGCGTTCTCTAAGACATATTGTCTTATTATTTTTAGGTCTTTTGCTTTTAATTTACCATCTCTCAGTTCACCGTTCAGAAACATTGAGCCGACCTCTTCTCCGTGGATATAAAAGTGAATATGCGCTTTTTGACCTTTATGGTTATGTTCGTTAGGACGAATTTCAATACCATACTTTAGGAAAGAATATTTAGGCATGTAATAATCCCACGTAATCCTTCCATGTTTCAAGATAGTTATCGCGGTTCAACTCAATTTGCTTTTGAGCAAAACGAATGTCATAGTCTGCCAAGTCCAAATTTTCCAATACTTCTCCAGTTAGAATACTAAAGGTTCCAATTAATTCATCGTCATCATACATGCGTAAAATAGGGTTGCTTGGATTCTTGTAAATATCATCTTTTGTCACTTCTAAATTAGTTACACCAAATTCCTTGAACATGATTGCTTCTCCTTTTTCTTTTATTATATCATTTTTGCTAGAATTGTCACGGTTTTCTATCTATTTGACTACAAGGGAAAGCTTTTATTCAATATAAAATAGAAATTGAAAAAAATGCTAAAATTCGATATAATGGAGTGTTGAAAGGAATGGTAAAATCCAATGTAGAAATCATTCTTAGCTATTGAAACAAGAAAAATAGAGAATCAAAGAAAGAGAACTTATGAATATTCAAGAAGAAATTAAGAAACGTCGTACCTTTGCCATCATCTCCCACCCGGACGCGGGGAAAACAACCATCACTGAGCAGTTGCTCTACTTTGGGGGCGAGATTCGTGAGGCTGGTACCGTAAAAGGGAAGAAAACAGGGACTTTTGCCAAGTCTGACTGGATGGATATCGAGAAGCAACGTGGGATTTCGGTGACTTCATCTGTTATGCAATTTGACTACGATGGCAAGCGCGTGAATATCCTGGACACCCCAGGGCACGAGGATTTCTCAGAAGATACCTATCGTACCTTGATGGCGGTGGATGCTGCGGTCATGGTCGTGGACTCTGCCAAGGGTATTGAGGCCCAGACCAAGAAATTGTTTGAGGTTGTGAAACACCGTGGCATTCCAGTCTTTACCTTTATGAACAAGCTAGACCGTGACGGTCGTGAGCCACTGGACCTCTTGCAAGAACTGGAAGAAGTCCTTGGTATTGCTAGCTACCCAATGAACTGGCCGATTGGTATGGGGAAAGCATTTGAAGGTTTGTATGACCTCTATAACCAACGTCTGGAGCTCTACAAGGGGGATGAGCGTTTTGCTAGCCTAGAAGATGGAGACAAGCTTTTTGGAAGCAATCCTTTCTACGAGCAAGTCAAAGATGATATTGAGCTTTTAAATGAAGCTGGAAATGAGTTTTCAGAGGAAGCAATCCTTGCTGGAGAATTGACACCAGTCTTCTTTGGTTCGGCTCTTACTAACTTTGGTGTGCAGACCTTCCTTGAAACCTTCCTCAAGTTTGCTCCAGAACCACATGGGCACAAGAAAACAGATGGCGAAATTGTGGATCCATATGACAAGGATTTCTCAGGGTTTGTCTTTAAAATCCAAGCCAACATGGACCCTCGTCACCGTGACCGTATTGCCTTTGTCCGTATCGTGTCAGGTGAATTTGAGCGCGGTATGAGTGTCAATCTGCCTCGTACTGGTAAGGGAGCTAAATTGTCTAATGTGACTCAGTTTATGGCGGAAAGTCGTGAGAATGTGACCAATGCCGTGGCAGGTGATATTATCGGAGTTTACGATACAGGTACTTATCAGGTTGGAGATACCTTGACGGTTGGAAAAAACAAGTTTGAATTTGAACCCCTGCCAACCTTTACTCCTGAGATTTTCATGAAAGTTTCTGCTAAAAACGTCATGAAACAAAAATCCTTCCACAAGGGGATTGAGCAACTGGTGCAAGAAGGAGCCGTTCAGCTTTATAAGAATTACCAAACAGGCGAGTACATGCTGGGAGCTGTAGGTCAACTTCAGTTTGAAGTCTTTAAGCATCGTATGGAAGGCGAGTACAACGCTGAAGTAGTTATGAGCCCGATGGGTAAAAAGACTGTTCGTTGGATCAAGCCTGAAGACTTGGATGAACGGATGTCATCAAGCCGTAATATCTTGGCTAAAGACCGCTTTGACCAACCAGTCTTCCTCTTTGAAAATGACTTTGCCCTCCGCTGGTTTGTGGACAAGTATCCAGATGTAGAGTTGGAAGAAAAAATGTGACTCAGTACCAACAATTGGAACTAAAGTTCCAAATTGTTGGACGCTAGTCGCTATTTGGCGAACTAGCGAACTGCCTCACTAACTCATCGGCGAAAAATAATCGTTTTCGCCTCTTCGTGTCGTAATGTAAAAATTGTAAACTGCTATGGCGTTTTACCTAAACGCTTCACTAGGAAACATCCACGAATAATATCGAGCCGTGGATTTTTCCGTCGTAAGGGCAAGGAAGCGAACTAGCTAACTGCCTCACTAACTACGTTTGGCAAATAGAATTGATTTGCCAAGCCCCGTGTCGTAATGTAACAATCGGCTTACCTAAACGCTTTGCCGTCATAATGGGAAGTAAGCTCCCCAAACATATGATGGGAATAAAAAAGAAATGAGATAAAGAATGAGAGAAGAGAAAAAAGCGATTGTCTTAGGTGCAGATAATGCTTATATGAATAAAGTTGAGACTACGATAAAATCCCTTTGTGTTCATCATGATAATCTTAAGTTTTATGTTTTCAATGATGACCTTCCGAGAGAATGGTTCCAATTGATGGAAAAAAGACTAGAGACTTTGAACAGTGAGATTGTGAATGTTCAGATTGACAGTAGTATTCTGAAAGATTATCGCCTACCCTTTGAGGGACTTTCTTATGCTACCTTCTTTAGGTATTTTATTCCAAAGTATGTAAGTGAGTCTCGTGCACTGTATTTAGACTCGGATATTATCGTAAGAAAACCGATAGATGAGCTGTGGGACTTGGACTTGACAGATATCCCTTTAGCAGCAGTTAGAGATGATTTTTATACACATATTTTTAATGCTGGTTTTTTGTTAATCAACAATGACATGTGGAGAGCAGAAAATGTCACGCAAGACCTGATTGAGTTAACCAACCAATACCATCAAACAGATTATGGGGATCAGGGGATTTTGAATCGTCTCTTTGAGAATCGTTGGAAAGAACTAGAACCTATCTACAATTTCATGGTAGGTATGGATACTATAGCTGATTTTTATGGAAAAAGTGACTGGTACCCACATGCTGAGTTACTGGAAGCTTCTGCAAAAATGATTCATTATACAGGTGAGAAACCTTGGCAACAAATTACGCTCAACCGTCTGAGAGAAGAATGGTGGTTTTACTATGGTTTAGAGTGGTCGGATGTCTTATTAAGGAAATTTTCCCTAGAGTCAGGCTATAGAGGACTGGTGAAAAAGGTACGAGCTCGTACAGCGGTTGTGACTATAACATTAGAGATGCCTCATCTAGAATTTCTTGTGAAGAATTGTCCAGACGTAGAGTTTCATCTTTTGGCGCCTACCAATTTTGCGGGATCTATTATGGCTCTTCAGTGATACACCAACGTAAGACTATATCCAAATTGCACGCTTTACAATGTAGATAGTGTTCTTTCCCAATTGGACTTCTATTTGGATATCAATGCTGATCGTGAGATGTTTGATGTGATAAGTAAAGCTAAAGCAAGACAACTTCCTATTTTAGCGTGGGATACAACGAATCGTGATACAGAATCATACAGCCAAATCGTCTCTGAAGAGAATCCTCAAGAAATGCTTGAACTCATTGAAAAGCTGGTATCGAAGTGATTGCCTTCAAGCTTAAGAGTAGACAAAACCCATACGGTATTAGTCACTATGATAGATTGACCTAAAAATGTTACTTCTTATCGGGTGCAGAAAGTATAGAAAGGGAATTGATGAACCAATTACAGGAAAATCAACTGGCTAAAAAAGCTATTATTTTATGCTTTGATAGGCCGTATTGTGAACAAGCTATTGTAACCATTAAATCTTTATGCGCGCATCAACGTGGATTAAGAATTTATGTGTTTAATAAGGGGGATATTCCACAAGCGTGGTTTTCTGTGCTTCAAGGATGGTTGAAGCCCTTTGATTCGGAGATTGTCAATATTCGTTTACCAGAGGAAGAGTTAGCGATGAGGCATTTTAATCTCAAAAACAGTGCTCATATATCTGCTACGAAATTTTTGATTTATTACATCGCAGACTATGTTAAGGAGGATATAGCGCTTTACCTAGATTGTGATCTTATCGTAACAGGAGATGTGGTTCATCTTTTGGACTATGATTTAGACGGTTATTATGTAGCGGCGGTTAATGATAGTGAGCTGGATCCTAGAACAAATAAGGATGTTAAATGGGAACTAAACTCGGGTGTGATGCTTGTTAATATCAAACGCTGGAAACAAGAAAATGTTCGGGATTGGTTGTTAAACTTATCAGAGGAACACTATCAAGAAGTAAGAAATGGTGAACAGTCTATTATGATTATGGCCTTTGGTCAAGAATGGTTACCGCTTGATGACACCTATAATTTTTTTGTAGGCTATGATGTTTATGATAAAAGTGAATATAGACTTTCTCGTACGAGGTTAGTGGATAATCAATTACCTTTAGTGCTACATTATATAGGTGGCGAAAAGCCGTGGGGAACGATGAGCCGTAACCGATTTACTAGTCTATGGTGGTTTTACTATGGCTTGGACTGGTCAACGATTTTAAATACTCATCTATTTAACCTAGCCTTGTCGGAATATAATCATTCAATACTTCGTCCGAGATTAGTGGTCTTTACTACTGTTGAGGAGTTAGAATGTTTAGACGGGCTTGTTCAGAGTTTGCCTGAGTGTGATTTTGATATTTTTGCCCCAACTATGATGAGTCATGGTTTACTAGCTTATGGTCAATATCCAAATGTTAACTTTTATCAAAGCGCTTTTAATCCGATAAAGTATGACAATGTATTAGAGACTGCGGTAGCAGTGCTAGATATTAGCCAAGGAATGGCTTGGCAAGACCCTATGGATACTGCATTGAGACTGAAGACGCCAGTCCTTGCTTTCTCTCAGACCAATCATGTTGGAAATCGAGCACAAGTTTGTGACACAATGCAACTAATGGCAAATCGAGTAAAACAGCTGATAGCAGATAAGAAGCATTTGAATATACTTTAGTCTATCGGTAATCAGAGTCTAGCTATGAAACTCGGTGAGCTCAAAAAATCCTTATGTTTATAGAACAAAAAAATTGCTCTTAATGATAAAATATGAAAAAGGACTGTTCTGCTAATCAGAATGTCCTTTTTGTTTATAGTAGATTTGAATGATATTGTCAAGTGTAGTAGATTGAAATATAGTGAATTGAATCTGGAATGGTACGCTATGGTTCGTAAAATATTTCTAAAAATTGTTTTGAATTCCCCAATTAATTTGTCCGAATCCTATTTCAATCTACTATAAAATACGAACAAACCGATTAGGAAAAGGCAAATCGATTTCTAGCAATGTTTTAGAATCTGTAGTGTAGCATTTTTGGTTCAGTCTACGATGGTTTTGATTTACTAGATAATTCCTATTTCCATTTGCTCACATTTTGTTTTACAGGAGATAGAATGCTTGAATTGCAGGTAATCTTCTTGTGCTTCTTAAGAGGAGTGTGAAGTAGATTGTAGCCGGAAATTTAAGAATAAAATGAAGATGAATAGAATTGTTTTAAATTTGTTACTACTTCTCTCTCTTTTTCCGAATAAATAGATAGAAGCATCAAATCTAGCAAATTAGATTTAAAAATGTGCTATAATGAAAGGAGAAGAAATATGATTGTACGTCATCCGGGCATCAGCCCAACTAATGACTTGGTTGCTAAGAAGATTTTCAGCAACCCAGAAATCACTTGTCAATTTATTCGCGATATGCTGGACTTACCAGCAAAAAATGTGACGATTTTGGAGGGAAGTAACATTCACGTCTTGCCTTCCCTGCCGTACTCGGCACAGGATTTCTATACCAGTATAGATGTTTTGGCTGAACTAGATAATGGAACCCAAGTAATTATTGAGATTCAAGTGCATCATCAGAATTTTTTCATCAATCGTTTATGGGCTTACTTGTGCAGTCAGGTCAATCAAAATCTTGAAAAAATTCGCCAACGTGAAGGCGATACACACCAGAGTTACAAACACATCGCACCTGTTTACGCTATTGCGATTGTGGACAGCAATTACTTCTCAGATGACTTGGCTTTTCACAGTTTCAGCATGCGAGAGGATACGACAGGAGAAGTTTTAACCATCACAAATAATGGACAAGAAAACCATCTAGTCAAGATGGCATTCTTGGAATTAAAAAAATATAGAGAAACCAGCAAGGATAGCGTTCGCAAGCCATGGTTGGAGTTTTTCGGGAACAAACCCTTTACACAGCAACCCGAGCGAGCCATTAGCCAGGCAGACCAACTGCTAGACTATAAAAGCTGGTCCGAGGAGGATAGGAAAATGTTTAGTCAACTACGGATGCGAGAAGAACAAGCCTTGTTAGCGCAGGACTATGCCTTGGAAACAGCTAGGGCAGAAGGTATCGAACAAGGTTTAGAGCGAGGTCTTGAACGTGGGCGAGCTGAGGGGATTGAACAAGGACTGGAACGAGGACGAGCAGAAGGTATTGAACAAGGGTTGGAACGTGGTCGAGCTGAGGGTATCGAAAAAGGTTTAGAGAGAGGTCTTGAGCGTGGGCGTGCAGAGGGTATCGAAGAGGGACTAAAAGTAGGTTTAGTAAATCTAGTCCACCAAGGTCTTCTAACACCTGAGGTTGCCAGCCAGCAATTAGGTATGACTGTCTCTGAGTTTGAAGAACTATTGAAAGAGCATCATAAATAAGAATTGAAAAAATACAGAGAAACCAGTAAAGATGGCATTCGTAAACCGTGGTTGGAGTTTTTCGGTAACAAACCCTTTACTCAACAACCCGAGCGAGCCATTAGCCAAGCAGATCAACTGCTGGACTACAAGAGCTGGTCCGAGGAGGACAGGAAAATGTTTAGTCAACTACGGATGCGAGAAGAACAAGCCTTGTTAGCACAGGACTATGCCTTGGAGCAGGCTGAGGAAAAAGGATTAGAACGTGGTCTTGAACAAGGTCGAGCTGAGGGAATTGAACAAGGTTTAGAACAGGGACTGGAGCGTGGGAAAGTTGAAGGAAGGGAAGAAGGGAAACTCTTTGCTTTCCTAGACATGGTTCGCCAAGGTCTTCTGACTTCGGAGGTTGCAAGTGAGCAGTTGGGAATGACTGTCGCTGAGTTTGAGGCCTTGTTGTAAAGACTAGCACTAACGGTCAAGATGGCGTTCTTGGAACTTAAAAAATACAGAGAAAGCAGCAAAGATAAGGTTCGCAAGCCGTGGTTGGAGTTTTTCGGTAACAAACCCTTTACCCAACAACCTGAGCGAGCCATCAGCCAAGCAGATCAACTGCTAGACTACAAGAGCTGGTCCGAGGAGGACAGAAAAATGTTTAGTCAACTACGGATGCGAGAAGAACAAGCCTTGTTAGCGCAGGACTATGCTTTGGAACAAGCTGAAGAAAAAGGTTTGGAACGTGGTCTTGAACGTGGGCGAGCTGAGGGTATCGAAAAAGGTTTGGAACGTGGTCTTGAACGTGGGCGTGCAGAGGGTATTGAACAAGGTCGAGCTGAGGGTATTGAAAAAGGTTTGGAACGTGGTCTTGAACGTGGCCGTGCAGAGGGTATTGAACAAGGTTTAGAACAGGGACTGGAGCGTGGAAAAGTTGAAGGAAGTTTGTCTATGCTACTAAATCTAGTCCATCAAGGTCTTCTAACACCTGAGGTTGCGAGCCAACAATTGGGTATGTCGGTCGTTGAGTTGGAGGCGCTGCTGAAAGACTATCATAAATAAGACCTAAAAATACAGAGAAACCAGTAAGGACAAGGTTCGTAAACCATGGTTGGAGTTTTTCGGGAACAAACCCTTTACCCAACAACCTGAGCGAGCCATCAGCCAGGCAGACCAACTGCTAGACTAAAGGGATGCTCTGAGGAGGAATTTTTATAAATCAGTAGAACAATGACAGATTTTTCCGTATCAGATGGAATAATCTGTTTTTTTCTAGTGGATTGAATCTAAAACATAGTTTATTGAAACTGGAATAGTACACCGTGGTTGCTAAAACATTTCTAGAAATTAATTTAACTTTCCTAGTCGGTTTGTTCACATCTTATTTCAATCCACTATAGTACACTTCGAACTTCTAAATCATTGCTTCTATAATTATACTAACATATCCAAAAAACGAAATTTCATACCAAACAAAAATCAAATCACAACACGTGTCTCCTATAACTTTAAATATTGATTTGAAACTGAAGATAAGAGCGGATGTTAATTAATGGACTTACCATAATTGCTGACGGTTTATATTGTTTGGTATCAAAGTAGTACAGTAAGCTACCTGTGGCTGGCTTTCTGGTTCCTTCTTATACTCTTCAAAAATCTCTTCAAACCACGTCAGCGTCGGCTTGTCGTAGGTATGGTTACTGACTTCATCAGTTCTATCCACAACCTCAAAACGGTGTTTTGAGCTTACTTCGTCAGTCTTATCTACAATCTCAAAACAGTGTTTTGAGCAGCCTGCGCCTAGCTTCCTAGTTCTTTCTTAGATTTTTATTGAGTATAGAACAGAGTATTCAAAAAACAAAATACATAATTAATAGATTGACAAACTAAAACAAAATCAAATCAAACTTTTATAAAAAATTTTGGGAAGTTGCTGTAAAAACCATGTAACAGAAATTTAATATTTCTCAATTTAATAACATAAAAACGCTTAAAAACTCAATTTTGAAGCCAAAAAGGGGATTGGAACAATAGCTTGAAGTATCTTTATAAAAAATAGAGTAAAAGGAATAATATTTATGTAAAATGCTTTTTTTTTTTAGGTAAAAATATTTTGGAACTTATTGAATTACTTGCATTTAAAGTGTATAATATATTTTGGTATTTTATTGCCAAATACACATAAAAACGATTAGGAAGGAATCTAAAAATATGTTTTTTAGGCGCCAAAACGGTGAATATAGAGAGACGGATCGTGTGACCCGTTTCAAATTGATCAAGTCAGGTAAACATTGGCTGCGTGCCTCAACTTCTCAATTTGGACTCTTTAAAGTCTTACGCGGCGGTGTAGATGCTGCTCAAGTCGTGACAGAGGTTGTGGAAGAACACAACTCAAGTACTTTGACAGGCTTGGATATCCTGAGAGGGATAGCAGCAGCTGGGACGGTGCTTGGGGGAGCGATGGCTACTCAAGGTCCTGTATATGCAAATGAGAATGTAACGGTTGAAAAAGAAGTAGGAGGAGAAAAACCTCTTGCCTTGAAAGATTCAGCAGTCCTAGGGACAGTAAAAGACAAGACAGAAGAAGGAGCAGCAACTGCTAGTCAGCCAGAGTCAGGGTCTACGACTCAGTCTCAAAGTCTATCAGAAAACGATAGTCAATCTCAAAGCCTATCAGAAAGCGCAAGTAAATCTCTCAGTGAGTCAGCTTCTCTCAGTGGGTCAGCTTCTCTTAGCGAGTCAGCTTCTCTAAGTGAATCAGCTAGTCAATCAGCAGCAAGTTCAGAATCAAGCAAACCTGCAACTGCAGAGTCTGTGACAACTGCTTCTTCAGAGACGGTTGCAGATCGTGCAGCTTCTACTCGTAAGGAAGAACCAGCGGCAACTACAGCTCTTACTGATACTATCAATCGTAACTTGACTGCGATTGCGCACATCGGTCAAAGTTTGGATGCACCGACTTCTGTAGCAAATAGCTTGACGACAGCAACAACAGATGCAGCGGTTGCAGCATCTGCAGATGCGACAGCAACGAAAAAGGCTGAAGAAGACCGCAAACGTCTTTCTAAGATTTCAGCCTCTATGGGTGAATACCTAGCTAAGTCTATCGGTCTTCCAAATACAGATGCAGCAGTTGCTAAGGTCAATGATGCCGTAACAGCTATCGAAGAAGCTTTGAAAACTCCAAACGCTGACCTTACAGCAGTTATCAAGCAAGCCAAGGCTGCAGAAACTTCTATTGCCAATGTTGTCTTCAGAGCAAGTAATGGTAAACGCAGTGCTTTTAATGGTACGCTAATGGAGCGAGGGGTAAGTTTCAGAGAGGCGCCAGGAGGTGCAGCTGAAAACGATCCTAACAGTGCAACTTATAATTTCTCCACAGCTACAGTTGGATATGTAGTAACGGAAGCTGATGCAACCGCCCACAACTCTCTGGCAAGAGGAATCTATAAAGAAGGAACCTTCCTTTATGCGACTCAGGGACGACAGGCAAATGGTAGACCGCCAGGGAAAGCCAATGTTGCCACTCGTGTTCAAGTATCAGATATTAAAAGCCAAGTCTATATGACGGCCACTCGTTCGGGGCAAACAACTCAGTGGGAAGTTATCTTTAACGATGGTGGAGAACCACACGATAACCCATACTTCTACTTTACTGTACCAAAAGACCACACCATCACCCAGATGAGCTTCTATCAAAAAGATAATCAAAGTGGTGGATGGAACCTTTTGGGTAGCGGAAATGGCGACACGGCCTTCCGTACTAACCGCAAGCAAGGTGATATGCGTTGGGCTGTCGGGAATGCCAATAACAACGGTGGCTCTTTCTACTATAACGATGCCAGTGGTGTTGGACCAGACGGTGTCGGAAAAGGAAATTTAACATCTTTGGATGACTTTGCTCATAGAGATCCATCTGTATTTTATCAGACAGATAAAATTACTGATAAAGTGAAAAAAGCAGGTGACTTTGCTTTTAAAACAATTGAAGATGCAACCGCAAACGTCTATGCCTTCCACCCTAAGGGTTCTGCCCGTTTCGAAGGATACCGTATCACTTATACAACGACAAGTCCTACAGATACCAAGGACTACTATATGGCTGGTTTCCGTTCTTTGGAAAACTCACGTCATAGAAACTATATGCAGATGAACGGTTCTCAGGAACGTTACTACTTGCAATTGAAGGACGGTGTGCCGAATACCTTCCTGAAATGGGGAACATTAAACGACCTTGTCGTCCCAGATTCTCTTAACCGGATTGCAGATATTTATGATCGACTGAATGGAACTAAAACATCAGCACCTGGTGGAACAGTGACATATGCAATTGATGGAGTTTCAAATGACAGTGCTTCAATCAGGTATACAGCAAATACACGTCCAAATGAAGCTGTTAGACTGGCCAAAGGGCACTATAATCTGACAGCGAAAGTTAAAGGAGCAGGTACTTATAATATTCCTTTCCGTATTGTCACCCAGTCAGATATCTATGAACCTGTCATTAATGAAGGACGTACTGCAAATCAAATCGCCAAAGGGACGCCTATCCCTTCTGCGGCATCCGTAATCCAAGGCTTTAAAGATGTATCGTCAACTGTTGATAGATTTGCGATGCCGAATGATCCGAACGATTATAAAACACAAGTAAACCAAAACGGTAGTGGGGCAGCAGTTCTACCAAATACGAACCTTGTTGCTTCTGGAAAAAGCAATGACCTTGCGAACTTGCATGTCGCTTCTGTAAACTGGGTAGGAAATGCTACAGAGTTTGGTTCAGGTGACCATGAAGATATGGCTGTAAAAGCGACTTATAATGGGAAAACAGTCTACCTAACCTTGCCTGCGACAATAGACAAGAGCAGATTGGGCACAAGCCTAACAGAAGCTGAAAAACAAGAAGTTTTGAACAGTCATGGTTTGACCGGTGCAACCATTACAAGTGGTAAAGTTGGATTGACAAAAGAAGTCCAAGTTGTCTATAAAGATAATGAAGGACAAGACTCTATCGATACCAAAGAAGTCTTCTTTGAAAATGTCGTAAGAGAAAATCCACCAGCAGCTCCTCAAATTAGCACACCAAACGATGGTAGTGTCACAATTACTCCACAGGCAAATACGGATCGACTTAAGGTTGATTACACACCTACAAATAGTACTACTGCTACTAATATCAGCGTAAACAAAGTTGGAAATCAGTGGCAAACGCCAGATACACTTCCATCAGGAGTAACGCTTAATTCAAGTACTGGTATGGTCTCTATTGCAGAACCAACAGTTAAAGACCTTAGTCTAGTTACAGCAACAGGTTACAACTTCAACTCTGATGGGGCGACAGCTACTGGAACAGCTCAAGCTCCAGATACAGTAGCACCACAAATTACTAGTTTAACACCGATTAGTAATGCACAAATCGACAGCACTAATCCACGTAAGATTATCGTTTATCGTGAAGAAAACTTTAGTGTTGATGTCAACTTGACAGATAATAGCGGTCGCTTGGATAAGATTAAGGTAAGAAATGATTCCCGAACTGAACTTCCACAATCTGATTTTGAGGTTAATGGTGCTAACATTTCTGGCAATGGAACAAGTATCAATTTTACCAATAATTCTAATAATTTGGGACAAGATGGAAATGCGACAGCTACTAATCCGTACAAGGTAACTATTTCAGGTCATGTAGGTAAAAATCAGTCAGTTAGTAGTGATCCTAGCAGTAATAGCTGGTCACGTTATATTAGTGGATATGATCGATCGAACTTAACGAATAACAATGGAGCCAATACCGCTGCTAATAACGCCAATATCCAGATTGAGTTCCGTAAGCAGTCTGATAAGTATGCTCCAGAAGCTGCGACAAATGCTAGAGTATACTTAACTGCTGATGGATCAACAGTATATGATTCAGATTCACCAGAGTTTTATATTGCGAACAGAACTGCTTTACCAACTACAGGTACAACAGCAGGAACAACAACGACTTACGCATGGAAAGCCGGAGAAACTCCAACTGTTAACAATAATCAAGTAACACGTACAGTAGTAGTAACATATCCAGATGGTTCAACAGATGAAGTACCTGTAACCTTCACGGTTCGTGACACAGTTAAACCTGTTGCTACGACAACTGTGCAAGTAAAAAATGATAGAACTGGTCAGTGGGAAGACGTTCCATTCGAAATTGAAGATGGTGTTAGGAAGAAATATATTTTCTATTCAGGTGATCAACTGCGCTTTATTACTAAATTTAGTGATAACAGTGGAAAGATTGACAAAACTGAAGTGAAAATAGGTGACAGCAATGGTAGCACTACTATTGCCAGCGGGAATATACTTGATGATGGTTGGGGAAGGGCAACTCTAACCAATCTCAATTATACTCCTACGGTAGCTACAGAGGCTAATCCTTACACCATTGACACTGGTGAGAGTCAAGGTAACATTAGATCAGATTTGTCATATAGTGGTGGAAATCGGATTAAACGATCGGTTATAGTTAGAGATCTTTCAAACAATTGGTCTGAAGGAAATAATCTTAGACTTGCGCAAGGTCAGTTGAAAGATAAATTCCCAGCTGTTACACCTCCGACAGTGCAAGTAACCAATGCAACTACCTTGACTGAAGACGATAAGAGAGCTGTTATTGCTGCGGTGAGAGCTTCAAACCCTGAAGTTGCAAATCGTATTAAAGCGGGAGATGCCGGATATAGCATGCTTCCAAATGGAAAAGTAAGAATTACTTATAAAGATAATACGTATACTGATGTGACACCAACTGTATCAGACTCGATTTACAAATCAACGTCTGCAAGTACTTCAACTAGCCGATCAGCTTCTCTTGCTTACTCACAATCGGCTTCAACCAGCAAGTCAGCAAGTGAGTCAGCATCTAAGGTAGCGTCACAATCGGCTTCAACCAGCAAGTCAGCAAGTGAATCAGCATCTAAGGTAGCGTCACAATCTGCTTCAACCAGCAAGTCAGCAAGTGAGTCAGCATCTAAAGTAGCGTCACAATCTGCCTCAACCAGCAAGTCAGCAAGTGAGTCTGCATCTAAGGTAGCGTCACAATCAGCTTCAACAAGCAACTCAGTGAGCGAGTCAGCATCTAAGGTAGCGTCACAATC
>CAUQGR010000005.1:0-48651 GCA_963517545.1 uncultured Streptococcus sp.
ATTCTGATAATCAGAAAACTTTCCTATCCACTTTTATGATTGATATAACATCAAGCTTTTATACATCTGATACTATACATTTTCTGATTTTAAAGACTTTGTCGCCTAGACCCTATATTTCAAGAATTAAGTGACCTTGATGATCTGAATGTAGTGTGATATACTATTTTTGTCATCGGTTACCGATTACGTTCCTATGGGTTCGTGAGAGGAGGTGAAACTAATGAGCCTTATCATAGAGCTCGCTCTTACTATTATAGCGGATGTTATAGCTGGAATTATCTTGTATTTCGTCTGCAGATGGCTAGATAGTAAGGAGTAAACCGAGTGACTAGCCTATAAACACCCGTTAAATCGCTAAGATACGTCAAAAAAGCCCTTAACTACGGCAATAGTTAAGGGCTTTGGTGTTCTAATGAACCTTATCAATTAACTATATTCTAGCATATAAGTCCAGATATTTCAAGAATTAAGTGAGCTTGATGATCTGAATGTAGTGTGGTATACTATTTTTGTCATCGGTTACCGATTACGTTCCTATGGGTTCGTGAGAGGAGGTGAAACTAATGAACCTTGCCCCAGAGCTCGTTCTTACTATTATAGCGGACGTCATAGCAGGAATTATCTTGTATTTCGTCTGCAAATGGCTAGATGGTAAGAAGTAGACCGAATGACTAGCCTATCAACACCCGTTAAATCGCTAAGATACGTCAAAAAATCCCTTAACTACGGCAATAGTTAAGGGATTTGGTGTTCTAATGAACCTTACCCGATAAAATTATTCTAACACACAAGCGCTAAGATTTCAAGAGTTTTATTTATTGTTTAAAGTTCTGAAAGGTCTATAATAAAATTAGCCATCTAGTACCCAAAAACCGACTAGCTCTTATGAACTAGCCGGTTTCTCATCAATGCGCCAACATTTCTTGGGCGATTTCTTGTCCAGATAGGTTATCTGGATAGTAGGTTGGCCAATTATCCATTTCTTCAAATAGAGCTTCTTGGCTTGTGCCTCCAAAGAAGATATGGAAATGTTCTGCCTTAACTGGGGCGATATTGTGGTCACTAAACTGAACATACTTGAATTGTCCAGCATCAGCATCTGTGGCTTCAAAGAGGAAGCGCACGCCACGATTGCCTTTCTTATAAGTCAAGATTTTCTTACCAACATACTTGTAAGTATATTTCTTGCTTTGTCCACCTTGAACAAATTCCATAGTATTATCAGCAATGTTGATCTTAGTGACATCTGTCTGATAGCCTTTTGTATAGTAAGCCTTGTACTCAGCCTGGGTCATCTTACCAGTCAACTTAGCCTTGTAGTCAAAGACTTGATCAAACGTGCCATCTTCAAGGAAAGGATAAACTGATTGCCAGTTACCTACATAGTCACTCAAGGTGCGATCCTTGACATCTGCATCCTCAAAGTAACCATTTTGAACTGTCTTGGTATCCTCTGCCTTTTCAGGCTCGATTGCTGGGCCTTCTTGGTCTGTTGTTTGTTTCAAAGCTTTGAGGTTTTTCTCCATGATAGAGATGTAATTTTCTCCAGCCTTAGTATCCTCTTCTGTCAGACTCTCTAAAGGATTGAGAACATCTGTTTTGACACCTGCCTCTTTTGAAAGTGTGTTAGCAAGGGCTTGTGAAGCATTTTCTTCAAAGTAGATATAGGCAATTTTATTTTTCTTGACGTACTCTGTCAATTCTGCCAGACGAGCAGCTGATGGTTCTGCATCTGGAGAGAGACCTGAGATTGCGACTTGTTTGAGTCCATAGTCCAAGGCCAGATAGTTAAAGGCTGCGTGTTGCGTTACAAAGCTCTTTTGTTTTGCTTGAGACAAGCCTTCTACATAAGCCTTATCCAAGGTTTGCAATTTTGCTATATAGGCAGTGGCATTCTTCTCAAAGGTCTCTTTTTTATCAGGATAATCTGCTGACAAGCTATCGCGGATGTGCTCTACAAGTTTAATGGCACGAACTGGTGATAACCAAACATGGGGGTCAAACTCATGGTGATGGCCTTCTTCTCCATGGTCATGGTCTCCCTCTTCTTCCTCACCACCTGGCAAAAGCAACATATCGCCTGTCGCCTTGATGGTTTTCACTTTTTTCTTATCCAAAGTATCTAGCAATTTAGGGACCCATGTTTCCATGTTTTCATTTTCATAAACGAAGGTATCTGCGTCTTGGATTTTGGCAACTGCCTTGGCAGACGGTTCATATTCATGGGGTTCTGTCCCAGCACCGATGAGGAGTTCTACATTAGCAGTATCTCCTGCGACTTGCTTGGTAAATTCATAGACAGGGTAAAAGGTTGTCACGATATTGAGTTTGCCATCTGCCTGCTTTTGATTGGAACAAGCCACTAAAAACAAGGCACATAGACTGGCTAGTAATAAGCTAATTTTTTTCATCTTAGTCTCCTATTTGATAAAACGTCTTACTAAACTAATGAGCAAGAAAACAGTTACAAAAATAATAGTAATACTTGCACTTGCAGGTGTTTCTGCATAGTAGGAAATGTAAAGTCCTGCTACCATTCCCAAAAAGCCAATCGCACTGGCAAGCAGCATAACCGATTTAAAGTTTTTTCCCAGACGCAGGGCAATACTAGCTGGCAAGACCATAATGGTCGACACCAAAAGAGCTCCTGCTGCAGGAATCATAAGGGCAATGGCCACTCCTGTAACCATGTTAAAAAGAATGGACATGGTACGAACTGGCAAGCCATCCACAAAGGCCGTATCCTCATCAAAAGTCAAGATATACATTGGACGAAGGAATAGGAAGGTCAAAATCAAAACAACCGCCGCAATGACAAAGAGGGAAATGACCTGTTCTTCACTGATAGTCACAATCGAACCAAAAAGATACTGGTCCAAACTCATAGAACTGGAGCTTTTACCCTTGCTCATGACAATCAGAGAAACAGCCAGACCTGTCGACATGAGGATAGCTGTCCCGATTTCCATAAAGCTCTTGTAAACCGTACGGAGATACTCCAGAAAGACCGCCGCAATCAAGACAATGGCAATCGTAGAAACAGTCGGAGAAATCCCTAGGACCAGACCAAAGGCTACACCCGAAAGCGAGACGTGGCTGAGGGTATCACTCATCAAACTCTGACGACGCAAGATAAGGAAGGTTCCTAATACTGGCGAGAAAAGACTCATGGCAATAACGGCCAGAAAAGCACGTTGCATAAAGTCATAAGATAACAAACTAAGCATGGCCCACCTCCTGATCATTCTCATGAACGTTGAAACAACGCCATGGCGAGTCTTGGTTACGGACTAGATGAATATTGCGGTCCGCATAATCCTTAACTTCTTCAGGGTCATGAGTAATCATCAAAACAGCCTTGCCATGATGATGGGCGCTGTGGTGCATGAGTTCGTAAAATTCGTTTTTACTTCCTGCATCCATCCCCGTTGTCGGCTCATCTAGGATAAACACATCTGGATCAGAAGCAAACATACGCGCAATCACCGCTCGCTGCTTTTGTCCCCCAGATAGAGAACCCAAGCGTTTGTCTCGGTGTTCCCACATACCAACTGAGTCCAGACTAGCCTTGATATGCTCCTCATCATGAGCATTCAAACGACGGAACCAACCCTTTCGTGGATAGCGACCCGACTTGACAAATTCATAAACTGTACTTGGAAAACCAGCATTAAAACTGGCAATCTGTTGAGGAAGGTAAGCTATTCTCAATTTCTTACCCTGCGTATTTGTCTTTGAAATGGTTACCTTGCCAATGCGTGGTTGGAGGATTTCAAGACTGGCCTTAATCAGTGTCGTCTTAGCTGCCCCATTTTCCCCTGTCAAGGTAACAAATTCCCCACTATCAACACTATAATTGATATGTTCAAGAACGGGCTCCTTATCATAATAGAAGGATAAATCCTCTACCGTAATATATCTCATTATTTGATTTCTCCTACTAAAGCAGTCAAAAACCGCTGAATCACTTTTTGTTCATTTGGAGTAAACTGAGTCGCCACTTGTTCATAGGTTAAAAGTGTATGCTCATGGTGATGATGGTGCTCCTCAGCGATTGGACGAGCCAAGTCAGTCAACTGATAAAAAATCACACGCGCATCCTTAGGATCTTTAGACGTTTCCAACATCCCTTCCTTGACCAAAGACTTAATGGCCTTGGTAACTGCCGCCTGACTGACATTGAGACGACGGGCCAATTCTGAATTGGTTAAAGATTCCTCTGACAAGAGCATGAGGATATGCTCCTGGGTATTGGTCAGGGCCACCTCGCTAGTGCAATGACCTATTAGGATTTCATGTTGGTTTTCCGCCTGTAAAATCACCTCATTCAAAAAAGCATCGATATCCTTCGCTAGCTGTCTCATATCTGACTCCTTTCCTTTTGAACTTCTCTTTTTTAAGAGAAAAATACTATTCTGTAGAATTTTATTTACCAGTTAATTATATCACAAGCAAAAAAAGAGTCAAGAAAAAACGTGAAAATAGGCTTCATTCTTGAACTCTTCTATATTATGAACTATTGAAATTCCTTGACATCACCATCGTAAGTCGCCCAATCTTTGCTGAAAAAGCGCTCATTCAGATGGTAAGTCGGAGCTGGTGTTGGATTGGATAGGAAAGGATCAACTGCCTTGTCAAAAGCCAACCAACCCAACCAACCAATATGAATTGTATCTTTTACAAAATAAGGTTCAGCACCATTTTTTGAAAAATCTGCTATATTGGTAAAACCTTGGCTTTCTAACTGGTAACGAATCTTTTCAACTGCGTGTTGATACATATCTTGATTTAACCCTGTATAATCCATCCATTTTTTATTAACAGGTTGAATCACAAACAATACATTCACTTTTGAATTCGCAAATTGATTCAAGACTAATTGCAAGTCATTATATTCGGATGATTTTAGAAAATTATAATTTTTCTGATAATCCTTCCACTTGTTTAAATCTTTCTTTACTTGCGTATCATAGAAATGATTTTCCATTCCCATATCATTATTCGTGGTATTTGCTTCAGCATCTTTTACAGCGATTTCTCTCAATTCGTCGTAGGAAAATTTATCTGGCAGGTCTTTTAAATACTTCTCCACGCGATCTCTATATTTTTCTCCATCATTCACTGACAATTGTCCAAATAGAAATGATTGTTTTTGGTTAAATCGTGCCAATGTATCTATGAGTGTCTTATCTATTTCTGAAAGTTGCTCACCCTCGGTTATTTTTTTGACTATATCTCCCAATACTACATTAGGATACTTTTTCATTAAACGCGTAGCGGCGTAACGACTTGACACATCTCCAGACTGATTTTCCAAAAAAGCACCCAATTGATCCGTGTTAAAATACCTACGAAAAACTGCAGGTTCATACTCCGTTTCTGTAAACCACTGAGGAGAAATAACAAAAACAGCTTGTTTATTTTCTAGCTCTGGCAATATTTGCTGCATACCAAAGTACTGGTTCAAAGAAGCTGCTCCTGCTTGTCCTAAAAAATAGGGTCTATACGAACGATTGTACTTCTCCGCTAAAACAGCTGGATGCATACTATCAAATCGAATCCACTCACTAGAACCAAAAAAGGGAATGAATCGTAGACTTGGATCCGAAAGAGCTCTCACTTTCTGAAATCTTTCTCTAAAACTTTGTGTACTAATCGCTGCTGCATATCGTTTTTCTTCTGATAAATTATAACTTTTACTAGTAGGATAAAAGAAAATGAGCAGAAAAACCAACAAACCAGCTATCAAGACCGGTCCGAAGATCATCCATAAGCGTTTAAGCATTTTGTAGCTCCACAATACCAGCTATGATTTTATTAGCTGTATTCCAGTCGTCGCGACCAAACTCTGTTACAGGGACACGAATGTCAAAACGGTTCTCAATCTCCACAATCAATTCAACCGTTCCCATACTATCCAAGACACCTGCGTCAAAAAGATCTTCATCCATCATGTCAGAAACATCTTCCATAAACAACTCATCAATAATTTCAATAACTTCTGATTTGATATCCATATTTTATTTCCTTTTATTTTTTAAACCATAAATCATTCAAAAATCCAGAAAAGATTAAGAATGACAGCATGACGACATGGAAGGTGACAACCATGCCAAGCAACTGAATCCAGCGATTCTCAGGTAGAGCAGCTTTCCCTGCTTTTTTCCGTTCCTTATTGAGCGTTTTTTTCTTGCGAACCCAAGCGTCATTGATGACCAAGCCCAGTCCATGAAAGAGTCCATAGGCGATGTAGTACCAGGTCACACCGTGCCAAAATCCCATAATCAGCATATTTACAATGTAGGCTACACTTGAGGTTACATTGCGATTTTTAAAGACCTTCTTTCTGGTCAATACCATCACCATTCGCATAAAGACAAAGTCACGGAACCAGAAAGAGAGACTCATATGCCAGCGATTCCAAAATTCCTTTAAATCCCTTGATAAAAAGGGCTTATTAAAGTTGATAGGGCTACGAATTCCCATCAAATTTGAAATGGCTAAGGCAAACATAGAGTAACCTGCAAAGTCAAAGAAAAGTTCCAGACCAAAGGTATACATAACTGCCAAGGCATAGAGGTTAAAGAAGCCACCTGACTGCAGGGCTAGATTCTTCAGAGGAGGCAACAAGGTTTCTCCTAAAACATGAGCCAGGATAAACTTATACAAAAAGCCCCACATGATATAGCGAACAGATTCATCCAGCATATCCATCAACTCATCTCGCTCAGGAATGGTCTGATAATTTTCATTAAATCGCTTAAAGCGATCGATTGGGCCACTTGAAAAAGTCGGCATGAAGAGAAGAAAACGGAGGAATTCCCAGAGGGTAAAATCCTTAATCACTCCATCTCTCAGCTCGATGATAATCCCAACCGAACGAAAGGTCAGGTAAGAAATTCCCAAAAACCCAAGCAAAGACTGCGTTCCATTGATAGCTGGCTGCACCTTGACAAAAATAATCGGAAGCAGGGATAGAAAGCTAACTAGGTAGAAGACCCACTTGCCATCCTTGCTTTTTCGATAATGCTTGTAGAAGATTACGAGCAATATTTCCCAGCAAAGGTAAATACCCAAGGCAGCCAACTGATTGGTCTTCCCACCTACCAACATGGTGACGATAAAGAAGAGACTTACCAGCACTTCATACCAGGCAAAGCGTTTCTTGAAAAAGAGGCCGATAAAGATGGGCAAGGTTGCAGCAATCACATAGACAAAATACTGAGGATTGCCATATGGCTCTAAATGAGGAAGCTGTTGAAAGAACTCCATCATCTCTTGTTCACCTCGTTAATCAATCCTTTGATGTCAATCTTTCCATTTGGAGTCAGTGGCAAACTGTCTCGGTAAAGGAATTTAGACGGCATCATGTAGGACATCATGATGTCTGTCAAATCTTCCTTGATGGCCTTGGTAATATCGATATCACGCTCAAACTGCTCACGAACACCGTCTTTTAAGATGACATAAGCCAATAGATTTTGTACCTTGTGATCTTTGTTATAACGCGGTACTGCAACAGCAGACTCGATAAAGCGAGACTTGTTGAGGTTTTGAGAGACATCTTCTAACTCAATGCGGTAACCGTTGAACTTAATCTGGAAGTCCATGCGTCCGCCGTAGAGAAGCAAGCCTTCATCTGTCATAGTTCCCACATCACCTGTGTGATAGGCTGGCAGTCCTTCAAATTCAAAGAAGGCTTCCGCTGTTTTTTCAGGATTATTCATATATCCTTTTGAAACAGCTGGCCCAGAAACAATGATTTCTCCCTGTTCGCCATTTGGCAATTTATTGCCTTCCTCGTCAATGATAAAGGTTGGAGAATCAGCCTTGGTATAGCCGATTGGTAGACGTTTGAGTGTCGCTAGCATCTCATCTGTCACGGCAACTGCTGACAGGGCCACTGTCGCTTCTGTTGGGCCGTAAGCATTGATAATACGGGCATTTGGGAAACGTTCGCGTAGTTTTTGAGCCGTTTTAACCGTCAATTCTTCGCCATCAAAGTAGAAATGCGTGATACCAGGCATTTTCTCGCTATTAAAGTCTTCTGATAACATGGCCATATCCGCAAAAGAAGGAGTTGATGTCCAGATAGCGATTGGCAATGAAAAGATGGTTGCAAAAAGTTGCTTAAAGTCCTGAGTAATAGCTGAAGGAAGAGCAAAAAGCGTACCACCAAGTGCCAAGGTCGGTGCCCAGTACATGACAGACAGGTCAAAAGAATAAGGTGGCTGAGCCAGCATTTGCGGACGACTTGGCGTCGCAAATTCCTTGTCCGTAATCATCCAGTTGGTAAAGCTGAGGAGATTATCATGTGAAATCTGCACTCCCTTTGGCTTACCAGTCGTACCAGAAGTAAAGATAATGTAGTAGTTATCATCGCCCTTGACTGGATGCGTGATCTCATAGCTAGTCCCTTGAGCAAAGGCTTCATGAACCTGAGCTAGAGTCATCATCGGTGTAGAAACCTGCTCCAATGGAAATTCTGAGATGGCAATAATCAAACTTGGCTCTGCTACTTCTAAAATAGCCGAAACTCGCTCCAAGGCTGAATGACTGTCAATGGGAATGTAGGCATGACCTGACTTAGTCAGCGCTACAAAAGTTGCCAACATTTCATATTCTTGGCCACCAAAAACAACCACAGGAGACTTCTCAGGCAAGCCTAGTTGGTCAATGGCTGCAGCCAAACTATCCGAATCAGCCTTCAAATCGCCATAAGTGTGTTCCTGCCCCAAAACATTATAAACAGGATAGCTAGGCTGGGTCTGAGCAAAATGCTCAATGGTTTCAATCATATCTGCTATTGGTTTATTTGACACAATAGGGATTCTCCTTCAAGTTAAAATTCATTATAGATAAAGCTTCCTTGACCCTGACCAAGATAGCTAAAGAAGTAAAGCAGCCCTAGAAAGATAAGAAAATACAAGGCTGTCCGACCAAGAAAGAGGTACAATTCTTTTCTCTGTTTCATCAAGAAAAACCATTCATTTCTGTAATTTTTGCTAAATAAGATAGATTCTTACTATAGTATTTTTCTACCATTGTACCACTTTATAGACTAGTTTTTCAATTGTTTACCGTACATTTTCACTAGATTTCAGTTTATTTTAAAGATTATGCGTTTTTTCTATGTATATTTCAAATAGAGTGATCCTGGGCAAAAACCCAATTTCAGTAGAAAATGAAGGGAATCTTTCCATAATAAAACGCACAATATCAAGTTTTTTCAACACCTGATACTATGCGCTTTTCTAATTTTTCAAGACTTTTTAACCAGTCTCTTATTTAAAATAATCTCGTCTGATATAAATTAAAATAGCTTCTATCATCAGACAAATGGCTGATAGCCAAAAACTTATGCTAATACCAAAACTCTCAGTAATATAGCTCATTAGCAAAACAAATACTGAAAATGCTAATGTCGAAATCACTTCAAGAACGGAATAGACATTAACCAAGTTATTTTCCTCTACTGTTTCCTGAAGAAACACACTTTCAGGAACTTCTTTTAGCTGCGATAACATACCAACTAAAGCTGAAAATAATAAAAACATCTGTGCGTTTGGAAAATATAGAATAGTCAGTGTCACTATTGCCATAGCTACAAGAGGAAAAAGAATACTTTCCCATTTAGCAGCAAGGAATTTTTCAGATAGCCTAAAAGCAATTAAGCCACTAATTATAATACCAATAGAGTATGCTGTATTAGAATATCCCCAGTAACTTTCCGTTTTATTTAATAACTCAGTTACAAAGACAAGTATGATAGACGAAACCCAAATCGTATTTGAGAAAATTTCAAATAAATTTGCTGATACAAAAAGTCTTAATCTAGGATCTCTAGCAACTAACTTCCAACCTTTGAGCAAAATTTCAAGATTTGTCTCTGACTCTAGCACCTCCACTTCAGCCTTAGGAAGAAATAACATCAGAAAGCTAGAAATGATATACAAGATTAAAATGATAAACGTGGTAGGTAACAGACCAATTGTTGCAAACAAGAGTCCACCTAATCCCCAACCCACTAACTGAACAGCTTCACCAGTCATTGACAAAGCTGAGTTAGCCTTACCCAAATCGGTCGCATAGCGTGGCACAATAGCATAGGAAACAGGTGCTGCAAAACCATCTAATATGGAAATTGCAACAACAAATAGATAGGTCACCAAAGGCGCTACTGATTGCATTACGGTAAACATTCCTACCAGTATCGTTAATAATATAGTCTTTCCAAATTGGGATAAAGATAAAACCCTATTTAACGCTAACCTTTTAGTAACCAAAGGAACTAAAAGACTCGCAACAAAAGAGGATATCCCTATTAAAATAGGAACTAGTGATGTGGCAATTACTGATTTTGAAATAATGTATATGTTCGCAATGATTGTTACTCTAAAGAAAATATCTGCTAAATTTGCAAACAATTGAGAGACTAACAACTTGATAAATGAATTAGACATATAGCGCTCCCATCTTTGTTTCCAACTTTGGAATTAAAATTTGATTTTTAATATTTTAGCATAAAATAGCAGAAAACAAAAGTGATGGTTTTCACATGAAAAAGAAAGAGCTATTGCCTTTATTATTCCTAATTTTTGGAGGAATTATTATTATCGTTGTTGGCTAGCTCTAAGAAGTTATACTCAATGAAAAAAGCCTGAGATCTTCAGCTTAAGCTCCATCAATATAATTGTTTTCCAGATTAGAAAAGTGAGAATACAAGCACGGCCAAGGCTGCACCGATAACAGGGCCTACAACTGGAATCCAAGCATAAGACCAGTCTCCGTCTCCCTTGTTTGGAATTGGCAAGATACTGTGCATGATACGAGGTCCAAGGTCACGCGCAGGGTTCAAGGCATAACCTGTTGTCCCACCTAGTGATAGACCAATACCCACAATCAAAGTCCCCACTGCAAAGGTTCCGATACCTGCCTGAAAATCATAAAGACCCAAAGCAAAGATTGTCAATACCAAAACAAAGGTACCAAGGATTTCGCTGATCAAGTTAGAAACTGTATCCTTGATGGCTGGCCCAGTACTGAAGGTTGCCAGGATATTGCCTGCATTTTCTTCAGCCTCATAATGTGGTTTAAATTGCAACCAAACCAAAATCTGACCGAGCATAGCCCCTGCGAACTGAGCTATGATGTAAGGGAAAACGGAAGCCCAAGGCAAACCACCTTTTAAGGCCACACCAATGGTCACAGCTGGGTTTAAATGAGCTGGACTGAGTTTTCCAGATACAAAGACTGCAACCGCAACTGCAATCCCCCAACCCATAGTAATCACAATCCAACCTGAGCTGTTGCTCTTGGTTTTTGGAAGAACCACACCTGCAACAACACCATTTCCTAGAAGAATCAGGATTAAAGTCCCTAAAAATTCTCCAAATAATTCATTCATCATCTTTCTGTCTCCATTAAAAAGAAGGGGCGGGCGACAAGGAGTCCTGCCCTCCACCTCTTTTATTTTTTCTTAATTTTTTAATTCTGCTAAATCGTTGTTAGCAAGAGCTGATTTGACATCAGCACGGTAAGTTGCTTTTTCATCTTCTGTCCATTCATAGAATCGTCCCATTTCATTCAAAACTGGCTCAACGATGCTATCCAAACTATCACGCATAAAGAGCATGTGGTTGGTACGACGAAGAAGGAAGTCAACTGGGCTCAGAGCCAACTCATTGCGCATTGCATAGTGAAGTGACAAAGTGTCTGCCAAGCTGAGTCCTGGTGCTTGTTCCAAGCTGTGAGCAAGAGCAAAGACTTTCGGTGCATTTGAACCATAGAGATTTGCGAGATAGTGAGCTTCCTTGCTATCCAAACCACGTGACACTCCAAGTTGCGCAAAGGCTTCGATTTCTGAGTCCACATTTGCTGGGTTCAATTCTCCACCTGAAACAGGGTAAGTCTTAGAGTTGATGAGTTTAAAGCTGCGGTCAAATTCTGCTTTGAGGATGTCAACCACGCGCTCCATAGCTCCTTCAGCCATCTTACGGTAGTCTGTGATTTTACCACCAGCAAGGGTCAAGAGACCATTATCATCTCGGTCCAAGCTAGACCCACGTGAAACTGAAGATGGATCCAAATGTTTCTCAGAGGTACTGCTTTCAAGCTTGCTGACAGCAGCCTCGACGTCTTCACGCGTTTTTTCTTTAGAGAGATAAGATTCAACAGTCGCAATCAAGTTGTTAAAGCTTTCATCACTGATGGTTCCGTTATTTCCTCCATTGTAGTCAGAAGCGCTATTGCCTGCGATCAATGGACGAAGACCTGCCCAGCTGCTTTCGATATCATCAATGGTGATGTTGGCTTCTGGGAAGCGGTTGTTGACAATGCCAAGTAGATAATCTACATCTTCCTGAGTCACTTTTGGATGTTCCAAATCACCTGTGTAGTCTGTATCCGTTGTACCGAAGTAGGTCTTGTTTTCACGTGGGAGAACAAAGACCATACGACCATCACCCAAACCTGTGTCAAAGTAAACTGGCTGTGAAACCTTGATCTTGCTTGAATCCACTACCAAGTGAACTCCCTTAGTTGGACGCATTTGTGAGAATTGGGTTCCCTTATTAGACAAATTACGTACCTTGTCGCTCCAAGGGCCTGTTGTGTTGATAACCAGACGTGCCTTGATTTCAAAGACTTGGTCTGTCAAGAGATCACGAGCTACAACACCTGTAATCTTGCCACTTTCGTCAAAGAGGAAGCCTTCTGCCTTAACGTGGTTGGCAATGAGGGCACCGTCTTGGTTGGCACGTTTGATGTTTTCAATCACGAGACGCGCATCGTTGTTACGGAAGTCAAGGTAAACCCCACCTCCTACCAAACCTTCTTTCTTCAAGTTTGGCTGGCGTTCTAAAACTTCTTCCTTGCTTAAAACCTTGTTAGCAGCTGGGGTGTTGTTAACTCCTGCCAAAAGGTCATACAAGTCCATAGCTACTTTAAGACGGAAGAGGCTAAAGGTCGCTCCATCTTCATCGTAAACTGGTAAGAGCATTGGGTCTGGTTTTGGAATGTGTGGAGCAATTTGTTGAACCACTGCGCGTTCTGAAACCGTATCTGACACCACTTCTACGTCAAATTGTTTGAGGTAACGCAGACCTCCGTGAACCAATTTTGTTGAACGGCTGGATGTTCCTTCTGCGAAGTCCTGCATTTCAATCAATCCAGTCTCAAGACCGCTAGCTGCAGCCTGCAAGGCTACACCAGCCCCTGTGATTCCTCCACCGATAATCAAGAGATCCAGGGTGCGTTCTTGCATTTTTCTAATTGATGATTCTCGTGTTTTCTTTGAAAATTCCATATTTACACACTTTCTAACTGAGTCGCTTTATTCTTCCAGTATTATACTCTTCGAAAATCTCTTCAAACCACGTCAGCGTCGCCTTACCGTACTCAAGTACAGCTTGCGGCTAGCTTCCTAGTTTGCTCTTTGATTTTCATTGAGTATTAGTCATCTACTTCCGCAAAGACTTGAGTTGCTTTCACAGCCTTCTTCCAGCCCTTGTAAAGTTGTTCCTTGCGAGATTCGTTCATCGATGGCTCAAAGAGTTCTCCTGTCTCGTTCAAGAGTTTCAACTCATCCAAGTCCTTCCAGTAGCCTACTGACAAACCTGCTAGGAAGGCTGCTCCTAGGGCAGTTGTTTCCAAGTTTTTGGCGCGTGCGATGTCAATTCCCAAAATATCAGCTTGGAACTGCATGAGGAAATTGTTCATGGCTGCACCACCGTCTACTTTCAAGACTTGGATAGCTGTCTGCGCATCCACTTGCATGGTGTCGATGATGTCACGCACTTGATAAGCAATAGATTGCAAAGTCGCCTTGATAAAGTCTTCTTTACTTGTTCCACGAGTCAAACCAAAGACAGAACCTCGAGCATTTTGGTTCCAGTATGGAGCACCTAGTCCTGTAAAGGCTGGAACTACATAAACCTCATCATCATTGTGAGAATCACGAGCGTATTTTTCAGATTCTGGTGAATTTTCCACCATGCGAAGACCGTCACGAAGCCACTGAATAGCACTTCCTGCGATGAAGATAGAACCTTCCAAGGCATAGTAAACCTTGCCGTTGATTCCGTAGCCAATCGTTGTCAAGAGGTTATTTTCAGACAACTGCATCTCTTCCCCAGTATTCATGATGATGAAAGAACCTGTTCCATAAGTATTCTTGACCATACCTGGTTCAAAGGCCAACTGTCCAAAGAGGGCTGCCTGTTGGTCACCAGCCATACCTGAGATTGGCACTTGTCCACCGTAGAAATGGAATGGCGCTGTCTTACCGTAGATTTCAGAGTTAGAACGAACTTCTGGAAGCATAGCCTTAGGAATGTTGAGGATTTCCAAAATCTCATCATCCCATTTGAGTTCTTTAATGTTATAAAGCATGGTACGGGCTGCGTTTGAGTAGTCGGTCACGTGAGCCGCACCGTCAGTCAATTTCCAAACCAACCAAGTATCAATGGTACCAAAGAGCAATTCTCCCTTTTCAGCTCTCTCTTGAGCGCCCTCTACATGGTCCAAAATCCAACGAACCTTGGTCGCAGAGAAGTAAGCATCGATGATCAAACCAGTCTTTTCATGGAATTTTTCCACATAACCTTGGCTTTTTAGTTGTTCAGCCAGAGGAGCTGTTTGGCGTGATTGCCAAACGATAGCATTGTAGATAGGAAGCCCTGTTTTCTTATCCCAGACGACCGTTGTTTCACGTTGGTTGGTAATCCCGATTGCCTCAATCTGACTTGGTTTCACACCACTTTCGATGAAAGCACCCGCAATAACTGACTGAACAGAGTTCCAAATTTCATTGGCATTGTGCTCAACCCAACCTGCCTGAGGGAAAATCTGAGTAAACTCTTTTTGACTCGAGCTAACCTTTTCTCCTTTTTTGTTGAAAATAATGGCACGAGAACTTGTAGTTCCCTGGTCAATGGCCATGATGTATTTTTCTTGTGACATGTGCTGTCCTCCTGATAAAGATCTTGAGGTGTTTCCTCTTTACAATTACTAGTATACAAAATAAAGCGCTTTCTTGTTCATCAACTTTTTTTAATTTTTAAAAAAATGTGAGGAGATTGTGTGAATTTCACAAAAAGGCCTGGAAGTACCAAACCTTTTAACTAAATAATAACTGGCGAATCGCTGCCAAATCTTCCATATCCAAGTCATTTTTTAAATAATAAACTGGTGTTTGTTCCTTCTTATGAATAGGGTTATTGGTAACCAGCAAATCATAATGCCGAGTACGATCATAGGCTTCAATGGTAATGAAACGATTGTATTCCAAATACCGTTTCAAAATGGCTGCCATCCTTGAAAAGACAAGAAAACCAGATGTCAAATCCAGACCAATCCGCATATGCTGGCCACCATTTTCAGCCATATATTCGATTAACTGCAGCCATTCCCAGAGAATTTTCTTATCCAAATCCGTCCCCTGATGAAAGGTAGGTAAAGCATGAAAAATCTCTTCTGCTGTCTCTTTAAAATCATGTTCCATCAGCAAATAAGGATGGCGATTCTCTAACTGGTACTTGTAGCGATCCTGTAAAATATAGCCCTTGTATAGATAAACTTGACCACAAAGCTGACTGAGTTCATAGGTGACATGGTCCTCTGTATAATCACCCAGCAGCTCCTCTTTCTTCATTTCTTGTATCAATTGCGTCAGCAAATCTGCCAGCTGACCTCCAAAACCAAGGATATACTCCATGGTATGAAGGGGCAGAATGCGATGAGACAAGAGAAAAGAGAAGAAAATCATCATCTCCCCATCCTCAGTTCCTAGAGGAAGGTATTGCCCAGCAAAAAAGGACGGAGCCTTTCTCAGCAAACGAAGGTAGAAAATATTGTCAAAATACCCTCGCATTTTCTCTTCTATGACTTGAAACTGACAGGCATTGACCCGCAGACGCTGTTGACTGATGTGAGCCCAGAGAACCAAGTCCAGTTTCTGCCCCGAAGACAAGCTTGCACCACAGATTTCCTCTAAACTGGCAATCTCCTGTTTTCTCTCTGGTTTCTGCATGTGGCCTTCCCACTCCTGACTCGACCAAACCTTGCGGAAAAGGCAGAAATAGAAATAGCGAATCTGATGCTCCGGACCTCGCCAACGGCCATTTTGGATAGATAAATCAAATTCTGACAAAATCTGATTTAGACTAGCCAAATGACGACCAAGTGTTGCCTCACTAATCATCAATTCTTGAGCCAGCTGATGGGCTAAAAACTGTTGGTGGTAGAGAAGATAGACCAAAATCTGATATTTAACAGCATTCTCCAAAAACAAGCTCCGAATATCTCTCCCCTTGGTAGCTGCACCGATTGACAGACGCAGATTTTCATCTTCTAAGTGAATAGTCAGCTCTAAGCCACTATCCATAGCCTTATCATTGAGCAGGGTGACATATTTGGTTAGGGTTGCTTTTGAAAATCCTGTTTCCTCCATTACAGCCTTGACGGTCGTCTGAGACTCTTGTAATAGAAAGGAAAGGATTGAAAATTGGCCAGATTCAGCCTTTTCCATCAAATCTCCTAAATACATTTGTTACCCCTTTCATTTTCTACCTTAAGCATAGCATAAATCTTACAAATGCTGAAATAATCTGTTTCTCTTTTTATTTTCATGCTGATTTCCTGGTCCATTATCCTGAAAATCAGCAAACACACGGCTCCCCCTTTGGGCATTTTTATGCTAAAATAGTAGCTATGGATAAAATTATTAAAACAATATCAGAAAGCGGAGCCTTTCGTGCTTTTGTCCTTGATAGCACGGAAACCGTCCGTACTGCTCAAGAAAAACATCAAACCCAAGCCAGCTCAACTGTCGCGCTTGGTCGAACTCTTATCGCTAGCCAGATTCTCGCAGCTAATGAAAAAGGAAATACCAAACTAACAGTTAAAGTGCTGGGGTCTAGCTCTCTAGGTGCTATCATCACCGTCGCTGATACCAAGGGGAACGTCAAAGGTTACGTCCAAAATCCTGGTGTTGACATCAAAAAGACTGCAACTGGTGAAGTCCTAGTCGGACCTTTTGTTGGAAACGGTCAATTCCTCGTTATCACAGATTATGGTACTGGAAATCCTTACAACTCTATGACTCCTCTCATCTCTGGAGAAATCGGTGAAGACCTTGCCTTTTACCTTACTGAAAGCCAACAGACCCCTTCTGCAGTCGGCCTCAATGTCCTTTTGGACGAAGAAGACAAGGTCAAGGTTGCAGGTGGTTTCCTAGTCCAAGTCTTACCAGGAGCCAAGGAAGAAGAGATTGCTCGCTTTGAAAAACGCATCCAAGAAATGCCAGCTATCTCAACGCTTCTCGAAAGTGAAGACCATATCGAAGCCCTCCTCAAGGCTATCTACGGTGACGAGGCCTACAAGCGTCTTTCTGAAGAAGAAATCCGTTTCCAATGTGACTGTAGTCATGAACGCTTTATGAACGCTCTTGCTAGCCTTCCAAGCTCAGACCTACAGGAAATGAAAGAGGAAGACCACGGGGCAGAAATCACTTGTCAATTCTGCCAAACTACTTACAACTTTGATGAAAACGACCTGGAGGAACTCATTCGTGACAAATCTTAATACACCTTTTATGATTGGCAATGTTGAGATTCCCAATCGTACCGTTTTAGCGCCCATGGCTGGCGTGACCAACTCAGCCTTTCGTACTATTGCAAAAGAGCTCGGAGCTGGACTCGTTGTAATGGAAATGGTCTCTGACAAGGGAATTCAATACAACAACGAAAAAACCCTGCACATGCTTCATATCGACGAAGGCGAAAACCCAGTCTCTATCCAACTTTTTGGTAGTGATGAAGACAGCCTAGCACGCGCAGCAGAATTCATCCAAGAAAACACCAAAACCGATATCGTGGATATCAACATGGGCTGCCCAGTTAACAAAATCGTGAAGAACGAAGCTGGCGCTATGTGGCTCAAGGATCCAGATAAGATTTACTCTATCATCAACAAGGTCCAATCTGTCCTTGATATTCCACTTACTGTCAAGATGCGTACCGGCTGGGCTGACCCATCTCTCGCAGTAGAAAATGCCCTCGCTGCTGAAGCTGCAGGTGTTTCTGCCCTCGCCATGCATGGCCGTACCCGTGAACAAATGTATACAGGTCATGCAGACCTTGAGACCTTGCACAACGTAGCTCAAGCTCTGACCAAGATTCCATTTATCGCCAACGGTGACATCCGTACAGTCCAAGAAGCCAAACAACGCATCGAAGAAGTCGGTGCTGATGCAGTCATGATTGGCCGCGCTGCTATGGGAAATCCTTACCTCTTCAACCAAATCAACCATTACTTTGAAACAGGAGAAATCCTACCTGATTTGACCTTTGAAGACAAGATGAAAATCGCCTACGAACACTTGAAACGCTTGATTAACCTCAAAGGAGAAAACGTAGCAGTTCGTGAATTCCGTGGCCTCGCTCCTCACTACCTCCGTGGAACATCTGGCGCTGCCAAACTCCGTGGAGCCATTTCACAAGCTAGCACCCTAGCAGAGATTGAAGCCCTCTTGCAATTGGATAAGGCTTAAAATGGTTCATACTGCTCTACTGATTATCGATATGCAAAAAGCATTTGATAACCCTATCTGGGGAGAACGAAATAACCCTCAAGCTGAACAACAAGCATTGAGGATACTGGCATACTTTCGTAAACACGCTCTTCCAGTCTTACATGTTCAACACATATCTGACAACCCCCAGTCGCAATTTTATAACAAACAAAATCAGGTGTTTAAAAGTGGATTTGAGCCAGTTACTGCAGAACCTGTCTTTCAAAAAACGGTTAATAGCGCCTTTATTGGAACAAATCTTGAAACATATTTACGAAAAAATCAGATTTGTCATTTAGTCGTTGTTGGTTTGACCCTGCCTCATTGTGTATCTACTACGACACGAATGGCAGCAAATCTTGGTTTTGAAGTCACTTTACTAGCAGATGCCACTGCCAGTTTTACCCTATCTAACAAAAACGGTCAGGCCATCTCTCCTGAGACTATCCATGAGATTAATCTCCTTTCTCTACAAGATGAGTTTGCTCAAATTCTTACTACCGAAGAATTTTTAACCCAAGTATAAGTATAAAATAATCCGTCAACTCTTATTGAGCTGACGGATTTTCTTTGATTGTAAAAATTCAAATAATGAGAGCTATTATTGACTCAAAGCAACACTGGAAACCTTACCATCCGCTCCTGTTGTAATTTGGATGATTTTTCCTCCACCAATTTTGGCATTATACTTACCATCATCAAGAGTATAAGAATAGCCTTTGATAGAATAATTTTCTTTCTTTCCATCAGAAGATTCTACTGTAAATTGACCACCTGATGAAACTGTGATAGTTTCGCCATTTGCTCCCTTCCAATTGCCCGCTGCAGCTGAGAAATCACCATCTACCATGGTTAAAACACCCTTGTAGCGTTTATTTTGCTCTGCTTGTTTGTCTTGAAGTTTGCGGTCAGTTGTAGGATCATAGCCTGACTGGTTAGACTGGGCTTGAGGAGCCTGTTGAGTAGCAGGAGTTTGTTGATTAGCCACTTCTTGACCTTGTCTTTGCTCTGGTGCAGGTGCCGCTTGTGATGGTGTTGCACTTACTGAAGACTGGTCAGTAGACGCCTTGGCCTTTTCAGATGAAACTGAACTTGAGGACTTCTGAGTCTTGCTTTCTTCGCTAGCAGAAGTTGCTTTAGAACTTGATGATTGGCTTGTCTTAACAGAACTGCTTGCTTGAGTTGTTTCCTTTTTATTTCCACAAGCTCCCAATAGCACGGTAGAAGCCAATACAGTTGCTGTCATAAATTTGATATATGTTTTCTTTTTCATTTTCTACTCCTTTGTAATATTTTAGAAATATAAAGAAATCTTTTTGTAATATAATTGTAACATTGGGGTTTAAATATGTCAACAATTTATCTAAACTATTTTAAAAATCTCACATAATTTAAACACCTTTACTCCTCCTACTCTTCTATTCGTAATAAAACAGAAAAACAGGAGATTTTCCTGTTAAAAATTTAAATTTGTTTTGTATAATCGCTTTAGACAAAGGAATATAATAACATTGAAATAGAATATAGGAGGTGCACTCTTATGCTAAATAAGTATTATAAGTATCTGCCTTGGTTGATTTTGGTAGCTATTGGCTCTTATCAATCAGCAACTTACTATGCGCGAACTGCATTTGATGTCTTCTATCTGACTACAATCTTTTTGATTGTCTATATCGCTTTGTTGTTTTTACATGAGAACTATCTCAAGTATCGATACAAAGATTTCTTTACTCACATGTTGAGTAATCCTAAGAAAGATAGCCATCCCTAAAACAGTCGCAACAGAAAAGCCAGCTCATGATAGTACATAAAGAGGTCGGGAACTTTATCCCGACCTCGTTTTTATGCAATATCAAATTTTAACTGGCCTGCTTTGACACCAATCCTAAGTGTACTACCCGTCACTAATTCTCCCTTGAGAAGAAGTTCTGCCAACTTGTCCTCCACTTCTGTTTGTAGGGTTCTGCGAAGTGGACGAGCTCCCATCTCTGGGTCATATCCTTGATTGGCCAACAATTTCAGTGCGGAAGTTTGTAATTTCAAGTCAATACCTTTTTCAGCCAAACTTGCCACTAAAGGTTTGACCATAATCTTCACCACTTCCTGCATATGGTCGCTAGACAGGCTATGGAAGACCACCTTTTCATCAATACGGTTGATAAACTCAGGTCTGTAAGCTTTTTTCAGCTCTTCAAACATGCGTTTTTCCATATTTTCCTGGTCAAAACGAATATCCTTTGCTCCAAAGCCGACGGTTTTATCATCACGAAGGGCTGTCGCACCGAGGTTTGACGTCATAATGATAATAGTATTTGAAAAGTCAACCTTGCGGCCCTTGCTATCGGTCAAGACACCATCATCCAAAACCTGCAAGAGAACATTAAAGATGTCTGGATGGGCCTTCTCTACCTCGTCAAAGAGGAGAACGGAATAGGGTTTGTTGCGAACCTTCTCTGTCAACTCCCCACCTTCTTCATAACCCACATAGCCCGGAGGAGCTCCATTGAGACGGCTGGCTGCGAATTTCTCCATATACTCACTCATATCAAAGCGGATAAGAGCTGATTCGTCATCAAAAAGAACTTCTGCCAGAGCCTTGGCCAATTCGGTCTTACCGACACCTGTAGGCCCTAGGAACATAAAGGAACCAATCGGACGCTTGTGACTGCGAATCCCTGACTGGTTGCGGCGAATCGCACGGCTAATACTTGAAACAGCTTGATCTTGACCGATGACACGTTTGTGCAATTCAGCTTCCAGATTCAGGTATTTCTTAGCATCAGTCTGAGTCAGTTTTTGGACTGGAATACCTGACAAGCGACTCAAGGTGGTCAAAATATCAGACTCTGTCACCAAGTCTTTATAGACAGGCACTTCCTCTTCTTTAGCAATTAGTTGAGCAGCTTGTTTCCACTTACCATCCATCAAGGCCTTGTCAGCTGGAGTCAAACCTGAATCGTCTGCTTTCACATGCTTAGCCTTATTTTGCACTGTTGCTGCCGCTTCATCCAAGAGGTCGATAGCAGAGTCTGGCAAGTGACGGCTAGTCAAGTAACGATGGGCCATCTTGACAGCTGTTTCAACCGCTTCATCTGTGATTTGCACACGGTGATGTTTCTCATAAGTCGCCTTCAAGCCCTGTAAAATGGTCATGCTGTCTGCCACACTTGGTTCTTCAATTGTCACTTTAGCGAAACGACGAGAAAGGGCCGCATCTTTTTCGATATGTTTTTGGTATTCTTCCTGAGTGGTCGCACCAACCGTTCTCAAGGTTCCACGCGCCAAGGCTGGTTTCAAGATATTGGCCGCATCCAGAGTCGAGTCAATCCCACTCCCAGAACCCATGATGGTGTGGAGTTCATCAATAAAGAGGATGACTTGGCCATCTTCTTCAATATCCTTGATGATATTGTTCATGCGCTCTTCAAAGTCACCACGGAAGCGTGTCCCTGCAACGACATTCATCAAATCAAGCTCTAACACGCGCATCTTAGTCATTTCCGCAGGTACATCACCACTAGCAATACGCTGAGCGAGCCCAAGCGCCAAGGCTGTTTTCCCGACACCAGCATCCCCAACCAAAACAGGATTATTCTTGGTTTTACGGCTCAAGATTTGAATCATACGCGAGATTTCCTTATCCCGACCGATAACTGGTTCTAACTTGCCAGAACGCGCTTGCTCTGTCAAATCATGCGTATAGTCCTCGAGACCACCACTCGGAGTCTGGGGCATGCCCATCATATTAGCCATAGAATTTTGCTTGTCAGCTACTGTACGATGGCGCTGGCGTAGAGCCTTGAGGTCTTCACGAGTCCAGCCTGCACGTTCTTCTAGATTGCGACGAAGGGCAGCAATCTTGACCTGATCTTTCTTGTCTTCATAAGAAAAACCAGCTCTCTCCAAGATACGAGTTGCCAAGGCATTTCCATCATGCAAAATCGCATAAAGGACGTGCTCCGTCCCTAGCACCTTAGCATGGACCACTGACGCTACATACTCTGCTTCGTCAAAAAGAACCTGCAAACGATGGGAAAACGGCAATTCCGTAAAGGTTTCATCCTGGCTATAGTCCGTTTCAGTCAGTTCCAAAGCGACTTCTTCTAAACGGTCCATCTCATATGGATAATCATTTAAAGTCGCCCCTGCCACACTATAACTGTGATTGGACATGGCAATCAACAAGTGCCAAGACTCTAGGTAACGAGCTCCAAAATGGCCAGCAACCATGTAGGCACTTTCGATACATTCATTCAATGCTTTTGAATAGTTCATCTTACTTCCCTTTTCTATCTACCTCTTGTATGACCTGTCGTAGCATATTAGCACGAACAACTGGAGCTTCTTCTCCTAGAACGCGATCCAAAGCTACTGATACTAGCAAATTCATCTCCTGCTTGGTCATCAATTCCTGCTCAACCAAAAGCTGCAGAATATCCTCATAAATTTCTTGACTGACCCGCTCACCAATTGAGTAAAGCAAATCGCGGAGCATTTCATGATGACTAGAAAACTCAATCCGTCCTATACGGATATAGCCTCCGCCACCACGCTTACTTTCAACCAAGTAGCCTCTACTTTCCGTAAAGCGTGTCTTGATCACATAGTTAATCTGACTAGGAACAACCTGAAAAGTATCGGCCAACTGACTCCGTTGCAACTCCACAATACCAGATTGATCTAAAATCGCCTTGATGTAGGCCTCAATATGATCCGATGTATTTTTAAATCTCATTACAAACCCACCTCTCTCTTTAAACCTTGACTATCTTTGACTATTATACCGAAATTTTCTCATTTTTAAAAGAAAAAGGGCGCTGGTAAAGGATAATCTTCACCAACTCCCTATTTTTCTACTTATCTAAGCCTAATTCTGCCAAGATTTGACGTTTATAGGCAATCTTTTGGACTTCCTTGTCCTCACCTTCAGACCAATCTAGTTTAATTTCTGAAACAATCTGCCCGGGGCGGTTTTTCAAGATATAGATGCGGTCGCTGAGATTGAGGGCCTCTTCAATACTATGCGTGATGATCAAGGTCGTTAGCTGCAACTGCTTGTGAATCTTAAGGTACCAAGCGTGGAGTTCCATCTTGGTCATCTCATCCAAGGCGCTAAAGGCCTCATCCAAGAGAAAGAGCTTGTGCCCGAAAAGGTAGGTCCTGAGCAAGGCCACACGCTGGCGCATTCCCCCACTCAGTTCGTGAGGATACTTGTCCCGTACCGCCGTCAACTGGAAGGTCGCAAGGATTTCATCCGCTCGGGCAATAGCTTCCGCCTTATCCACCTTTTGAATCAAGAGGGGCAGGATGATATTGCCCAGCACAGTCTTGTGCTCCAAGAGCAGATCCTTTTGTAACATATAACTCACGCGCCCCTTAGGATTTTCCTCTCCATCAAGAACAATTCGCCCTGACTGGACTTCTAAAATCCCAGCGATCAGATTAAAGAGGGTGGTCTTTCCTACACCACTTGGGCCCAGAATAGAAACCACTTCACCTGAAGTGACTTTCAGATTGATATCCTCTAAAATCCTCTCCTCACCATAGGCATAACTGACGTGTTCTAGTCTAATTTCTGTCATTATTTTACAAATTCGTTAGTGAAGCCTTTGTCTGTCAAGTCTTCTTTAAGGATACCATTTTCTTTATCCCATTTGTAGAAGGCATTCCAGCGAGCTGCATCAAATTGACCCCATTTTTCCTTGTCGCTTGCGTATTCTTTTGACAAGTATTTTTGAGATTCGATGACAAAGTCACGTTTTTCCTTGAGTTCAGGTGCATTCTTGATGAGGATATCAGCTGCTTCTTCTGGATGCTCCATGGCATATTGGTAGCCTTTTTTAATAGCTTGGATGACTTTACGAGCTTCTTCTTTGTTGTCTTTCAAATAGTCGTTGTTTGCGATGATAACTGGTGAGTAGTAGTCAAATTCTTTAACGTAGTCTTTCAAATACATGAAGTTAGCATCTACGCCTTGAGATTTGGCAAGGATACCATCCCATCCGTAGTAGATCCATGCAGTATCAAATACTCCATTAGCAATCGGTGTGATAGAGTTTGAGTCGTTGTTTGGTACTTTTTCAACTTTTTCAAAGTCTCCACCTTGAGATTCTACTAAGGTTTTCAACATAGCAAGTTCAGTTGGGTCATTCCAGGTTCCATATTTCTTCCCAACCAAGTCTTTTGGACTAGTTACATTATCAGATTTACGAGAGATAATTCCTGATGTATTGTGCTCAACGATAGCTGCAACGGCCGTAATTCCTGCACCTTTTTCCAATTTTTTAGCCATATAGTCTTGGAAATAAACTGCAAATGGTGCCTTACCGTTAATAACCAAGTCAGAAGAACTTTCTTCTGGTGGCAATTTCAAATCAACATCCACTCCAGCTTCTTTGAAATAACCTTTTTCCTTGGCAACATAAAGTCCTGTGTGGTTGGTATTTGGCGTCCAGTCTAGGATAAAATCAATCTTCTTGAGTTCTGCTTCTTTATTGTCCTTAGAAGCAGTTCCTTGACCACAGGCCACAAGCACAACAGCTACAAGAGCTGTTACAAGCGTTAAAAACACTTTCCATGTTTTCTTCATTTTGATTTCCTCTTTTCTTTTTCAGAAACATTCTAATTCTACGAACGTTTCCATTTAATAACATATTTTTCACTAATATCGACCAACTTCATACCGAGAAGGCTGATAATCGATACCAGAATAATAATAGCAAACATGGTATCATACTGAAACAGTTTCTTGGACTGAATCATGTAAACACCTAGTCCTTCAAAGCCTCCCAACCACTCAGATACCACTGTTGTGATAAAGGCGTAGGAGACACTGACCCTCAGACCTGCATAAAAGTAAGGCAGACTGACTGGGATTTTAAAATGCCACAGGATTTGCCAAGGCTTGGCCCGCATCAGACTAAACAAGGTCAGCATATCCTTGTCACAATGCCTAAAACCGTCCAAAATGCTGACGATGATAGGGAAGGTTGTTGTTAAAATAATCAAGACAATCTTGGGTAAAATCCCATAACCGAGCCACAAGACCAGGATAGGAGCTATGGCAATAGTCGGAATGGTCTGGACGACCACCATCATAGGGTAAATCAGGTCATTGAGCCAAGTCAAACTGTCCATAAGCACAGCCATGAGACAGGCAATCAAGACTCCCAAAACCAGCCCCAGTAAAGCCACTCTCAAGGTCGCCCAGCTATGGTGCCAGAGAAATTCTCTATCACGAACAAAGGACTGGAGAATTTCAAGAGGTGTCGGCAGGATAAACTTGGGGAGAAGTTTAAGAAAACCTGCTAACTGCCAGATTGACAATACTCCCAGAAAACCCAATAGACTAATGTGTCGTCTCAGTATACTTTTCAAGTTTCTCATCAATACTTAAAATCTCTCCTACATTTATTTTGACATTGGCAAAGACATTATCTGCCTCCTGCCCTGCCACTTCTAGCGCTTCTTTGAGAATGCGCATAAGCTCATCAAACTCCCCTTCCAAGACCGTTTCAAATGGTGTCACCACCATAGTCACTTCTTGAGCTTGCAGATAAGCAATGACCTGATCAATAACAGCAATCCGATCAATCCCCTGTGATAGGGGTAAAACTTGCAAGGCAATGCTTGCTTTCATAACAACCTCCTCTTCTCGTTTTCCTTTGACAAAAAGAAAAACCTTTACCATATATGGAAAAGGTGCAAAATTAGACTAAGTATCGTTCCCTACGCTGGCATTACCCAGATCAGGTGCGGTCGAAGTTTAACACTTCCTCTCAGACTGTACACAGACTCCCATATATTATATGGACATATGATAGCGCAAAACAAAAAAAATGTCAAGGAAACTGCTTACAGAAAAGAGCAGGAAAAATTTCCTACTCCCATTTTCTATATTCGTTCTCCATCACTGTTTACTCTGTAGCCATCCACCGTCGTATTAACAGCTAAGGCACCTGAAGAGTAAGAATAATACCACTTACCAGAAACTTGATACCATCCTGTTTTCATTGCCCCTGAACTATCTAGATAATACCACGAGCCATTCTCCTTTAACCATCCTGTCTGCATTTCACCAGATGATTTCAAATAATACCAGCTAGAACCATCTTTCAGCCATCCCGTTGATTTAGACCCATTTGATTTGAAATAATACCAACTACCATCTATTTTTTTCCAACCAACAGTCAGAACATCATTGGAACTACCTTCTGTTTGATTCTGCGATGACGCAACCTCCTCTAACTGAATATAACGACGACTTCCACTATAAGATATATAACTCAACCACTTGTACCCATCTTTTTCAAGTACCTGATCATAATGAACACTCTCACCTGGAGAATAATATGCAATTGAAGTTGCACTAACTAAAGGTTGATTTTTTATAGCTGCCTTATTCTTAAAATAATGTGTTCCTCCTGTCGAAGACAACGGTTGACTATCGAATACTTTGCCACTACTTACTACATTACCCCCATCCAAATCTTTAAAATGAATAAATCCTGTCATCGTATTTGCTTTTATCATTCGTTTATTATAGGCTTCTGTATAACTATAGTTATATTCCTCAATCTCAATCTGATCTCCCATTACATTTGACACCCAGGCAACATGCCCATAAGTTCCTGCAGTTGACCAAGCAATGGAGCCAATAGCTGGTGTATTGTCTACACGATAGCCTTCACGACGAGCACGATGCCCCCATTCATTCGCATTTCCATAAGCCCTTGGAATCTCAAAACCATTGACATTACTCAAACGAAAGGCTGCAAAAGAAGTACACTGACGAGAATACATGCGCCACTGATCAATCTCCTGGCTCCCATTTTTATAATAAGCAGGATAATCATCTCCACGCGCAATCGACCCATTCCCTCCAGAATAGGCATAGACACTATCACCCGCTGCTAGCATCAATCCTACTACTAAAAAAGGAACAACCTTTTTAACTGATTTTCTCAAAGAAAATCCTGTCTCTGTTACTTTGAATGGTAAAACTTTCATTCTTCCTCCTTGAAAATAATATAGTACTCAATGAAAATTAAAGATCAAACTAGGAAGCTAGGCGCAGGCTATACTTGAGTATGGCAAGGCGAAGCTGACGTGGTTTGAAGAGATTTTCGAAGAGTATAAATCGAAGATTGCCTTCACTTAAATTATTCGGAGAAAAAAGAAAAAGTGAGAAAATTTCTCACTTTAGTCCAGATAATGAATCAAATTCTTTTCAGTAAGGATATCTGAGTAAGTAAAGGACTCAACATAAACATTAGCTTGTTTATCTCCTTCAACATTCCCAAATTCCACGATAAATAGGGATGGATAAACTTCAATTAGCTTACCCAATCTATTTTTTTGGCGCTTACGCCCATTTTCCAAAGTCATTTCAACTACATGACCTTCATGCGCCTTGATTTCTTCTTTAATTTTTTTCATCTTGGCTACATCTGTAAATGCATCTGTCATTTTATGCCTCCCTTTTTGAGATACTTGAAAATTTATTGTATTCTTTTTGGAAAATTAATTCCACCGTTCCACGAGCTCCACTACGGTTTTTCTCGATAATAACTTCTACCTTATTATTTGGTATGCCTTCCTCTTCTTCACCACCACGCTCATAGTAATCGTCGCGATAAAGAAAGGCTACGATATCAGCGTCCTGCTCGATAGATCCAGATTCACGAATATCAGACAAGACTGGTCTCTTATCCTGACGTTGTTCTACACCACGAGACAACTGACTCAGAGCAATTACGGGAACCTTCAGTTCCTTAGCTAAAATTTTCAACTGACGAGAAATTTCTGAAACTTCTTGTTGGCGGTTTTCCCGACCAGTTCCCGTAATCAATTGAAGGTAGTCTATCAAAATCAAACCAAGATTTCCAGTTTCTTGAGCCAATTTACGTGAGCGAGAGCGAATTTCCGTGATCCGAATCCCTGGCGTATCATCGATATAGATACTTGCATTGGCTAAATTACCTTGTGCAATGGTATACTTTTGCCACTCTTCATCAGTCAGTTGACCCGTACGGATAGAATGCGACTCAACCAACCCTTCTGCCGCAAGCATACGATCCACTAGACTTTCCGCACCCATTTCGAGCGAAAAGATAGCAACCGTTTTATCCAACTTGGTCCCAATATTCTGAGCAATATTCAAGGCAAAGGCTGTCTTACCAACCGCTGGACGAGCTGCTAGAATAATCAACTCCTCCTCGTGCAGACCAGTTGTCATATGATCCAAATCACGATAACCTGTCGCAATCCCTGTAATATCGGTTGTTTGTTGCGAGCGAGCTTCCAGATTTCCAAAGTTGACGTTCAACACATCTCGAATATTCTTAAACCCGCTTCGATTGGCATTTTCACTGACATCAATCAGCCCTTTTTCTGCCTGAGCAATGATTTCATCAGCTGGTTGTGAAGCCTCGTAAGCTTGATTGACAGACTCTGTCAACTTGGCGATTAATCGCCGTAGCATGGCTTTTTCAGCAACAATCTTAGCATAATACTCCGCATTAGCAGAAGTTGGCACAGAATTGACAATCTCAACCAAGTAAGACAAGCCACCAATATTCTGTAAGTCACCTTGATTATCAAGAATGGTGCGAACCGTTGTTGCATCTATAGCATCTCCACGATCCGATAAATCGACCATGGCTTGGAAAATCAAACGATGGGCATACTTAAAAAAGTCCCGAGACTCAATATATTCTCGTACAAAAACAAGCTTACTCTCATCAATAAAGATAGCCCCCAAAACGGATTGCTCAGCTAAGATATCTTGAGGTTGTACTCGTAACTCTTCTACTTCTGCCATCAGACTTCCCTTCCTTTTACAATCTTGTCAAGAAAGTGTAAATTTACCCTTCTTTCACACGAAGATTGATCACACTTGTGATATCTTGATAGATTTTCACTGGTACATCAATCAAACCAACTGCTCGAATCGGAGCTTGTACTTGGATATGACGTTTATCAATCTTAATTCCAAATTGCTTTTGCAATTCTTCTGCAATCTTCTTATTGGTAATAGAACCAAAAGTACGGCCATCTGGACCAACTTTTTCAACAAATTCTACAATAGTTTCCTCTGCTTCTAGTTGGGCTTTAATTGCTTTTGCTTCTGCAATCATCTCAGCATGAGCTTTCTCTTCTGATTTTTGTTTACCACGAAGTTCACCTACAGCTTGAGCGGTCGCTTCTTTGGCTAGATTCTTTTTGATAAGAAAGTTTTGCGCATACCCTGTTGGTACTTCCTTAATTTCGCCTTTTTTACCTTTTCCTTTAACATCTGCTAAAAAGATTACTTTCATTCTTCTTTCTCCTTTTCCTTTATTTCATTTAATACAATTTCTGTCAGTTTTTCACCTGCTTCTGACAAGGTTAAATCCTTAATTTGAGCTGCTGCCAAATTAAAGTGGCCTCCACCTCCCAGCTCTTCCATAATCCGTTGTACATTCAGTTTACTACGACTGCGAGCTGAGATAGAGATAAATCCTTGTGTATTCTTCGCAAGAACAAAACTCGCTTCAATACCTGACATAGCTAACATGGCATCTGCTGCCTTACTAATAACAACTGTATCATAGCATTTCGAGTCCGTAGCCTCTGCTATCAATACATCTGAACCTAATTTACGCCCCTGTAAAATCAGTTCATTGACTTCACGATATTCTTCAAAATCTGTCGCAGCGATTTCTTGGATAGCAATACTATCACTTCCTCTCGTTCTGAGATAGCTAGCAACATCAAATGTCCGACTAGTCACTCGTGAGGTAAAATTTTTAGTATCCAGCATCATACCAGCCATTAAAACACTGGCTTGCATACGACTCAGACGATTTTTCTTAGAATTCTGGAACTGTAGCAATTCCGTTACCAACTCACTGGCACTACTTGCACCACTTTCAATATAAGTAATAACTGCATTATCTGGGAAATCCTGATCTCGTCTGTGGTGGTCAATAACAATGGTCTGTGTAAACAAATCATAAAATTCTTTCGATAACGTTAAGGCAGTCTTTGAATGGTCTACAAGAATCAACAAAGAACGATTGGTCACTAATCCCATTGCCTCCTTAACCGACAACAACTTCGTAACTCCTTCTTTTTCTAAGAATGAAACAGCTCGTTCAATATCCGGCGACATTTGTTCTTCGTCATAAATAGCATAACTATTTTCAGTCACATTGCTAGCAAACAACTGCATACCTACAGCAGAGCCAAGAGCATCCATATCTAGGTTTTTGTGACCAACTACAAAAACCTGATCCACACTTCGAATCTTATCTGAAATAGCTGTCATCATAGCACGCGTACGAGTCCGTGTACGTTTGATTGAGGCAGCAGACCCACCACCAAAATAAACTGGATTTTTCGTTTCGTCATTCTCCTTGACAACCACCTGGTCGCCACCACGCACTTCAGCCAAGTTCAAATTGAGCAATGCAACTTTCCCAATTTCATCATGATTTCCATCACCATAAGAAAATCCCATACTCAAGGTCAAAGGCAGCTGTCTCTGTTTTGACTCTTCTCTGAAAGCATCGATAACAGAAAATTTATCATTCATCAAGCTCTCAAGTACCGTGTAGTCCGTAAATAGATAAAAGCGATCCATACTTACTCGACGGGAGAACATGGCATGTTTCCCAGCAAATTCTGAAACAAAATTAGCTACAAAACTATTGATATGACTGATATCAGACTCTGATGTTTCATCTTCTAAATCATCATAGTTGTCAACAGAAACAATTCCAATCACAGGCCGACTCGTTACTAGCTCAACAGTCGCTTCATATTCACCAGACACATCAAAGAAGTAAAGAACTCCAGATACCTTGTCCATATGAACCGAATAGCGGGTCTCACCCAAGGTGGCATAAGAACCTGGATTCCCTACAGAAGCCTTGATAATTGTTTGAATTAATGCCACATCAATCTCGCCCACTTCATTAGTCAAAATCAATTCAGCATAAGGATTAAACCATTCAACTTCACCTGACGACAAGTCTAACTTAATAACTCCAACAGGCATCTGTTCTAACAAGGTTGTCAAACTTTCTTCAGCTTGGTGGTTTACATACTGGATTTGTTCTACTTCACTCCTTGAGTAGTAGTCTCTCTGATGGATGAACAATAAAATATATGAACCCAAAATAAGTAGCAAAAGAAATAGCGTTACCAGTGTATTCGTTACAAAAACAAGTTGCACAGATAGCACTCCGAACGCCACTATTCCTAATATTAAGGGGAAAATAGGACTTACATAAAATTTTTTCATTCCAAACCTCTTGGCACCCATTATACCATAATAACCACCAAAAAGCGACTTTTTAAAAGTGTAATCAGTAATTCTATCAATTATAAGAAAAAGGAGGTTTACAATTCAGTAAACCTTCCTTTACACATATTGAAATTAAGATTCTTTAACTTCTAACAGACCAATTTCGCCATCTTCACGACGATAAATCACATTGGTTGTCTGATCTTCAACATCCACATAGATAAAGAAATCATGTCCCAACAAATCCATCTGTAGAATAGCTTCTTCCAAATCCATTGGTTTTAAATCAATTTGTTTTGAACGAACAACTCTCGACTGGACAACATTGGGATCTTCCACCAAAGCATCTGTAAATAATTGACTAGTTGCCACCTTATTTTTATTTTTACGCTCGATTTTTGTTTTATTTTTACGAATCTGACGTTCAATTTTATCGGTTACAAGGTCAATTGAACCATACATATCTTGAGACACATCTTCTGCACGAAGAGTAATAGAGCCAAGCGGAATCGTTACTTCCACTTTAGCAGTTTTTTCACGATACACCTTCAAGTTAACTCGAGCATCCAACTCTTGTTCAGCTTGAAAATACTTTTCGATCTTTTCGAGTTTAGAAACTACATAATCACGAATTGCTTCTGTTACTTCTAGGTTTTCACCACGGATACTATATTTAATCATATGAGTACCTTCTTTCTAAACATTTTTGTTTTTCTGATTTCATTATAACGCTTTCATTTTATTTTTGCAAATTTTTTCCTCATCTTACAAGGGAAAATGTTTTTACATCCTCAGCACCAGCTTCTTCCAGCAGTTTCTTCACACGATTTATAGTTGTTCCAGTAGTATAAATATCATCTATAAGTAGGATTTTCTTAGGAATAGTGACTCCACTTTTAATAAAGAACGGAAGTTCTGTTGCCAAGCGTTCTGAACGACTTTTAGAAGAACTAGCTCTCTCTTCTCTTTTGTCTAATAAATCCAGATACTTGAATCCTGCTGCTTCAACTAAACCTTCAACCTGATTAAATCCTCTGTCAGCATATCTCTCCTTACTTAATGGAATGACTACAAATTGGTACTCTTTGTACTTTTTCAACTCCTCACTTAAAAATGAAGCGAAAACTTTTCTTAAAAGGAAGTCTCCATCAAACTTATACCGACTGAAAAAATCCTTCATAGCTTGATTGTAAGTAAAAATCGCTCTGTGATTGACCTCAACGCCTTCTTTACACCAAAATTGACAGTCTTGACACTTTGTTGACAAGCCTGTTTTCATACAATTTGGACAGTTCTTTTCTCCAATTCTCTCAAAAGTAGAGTCACAGTCTGAACAAAGACAAGAGTCACCATTCTTCAGAAGTAAGAGACTACTAAAAGTTAAGACAGTCTTCATAGTCTGCCCACATAACAAACACTTCATAAGCCTGACTCCTTGTTCATCTGCTGAATTTCCTTAATTGCCTTCTTGATTGAATCATTTAATCCGTCATGAAAGAAAAGCAAATCTCCTGTCGGTCTATCCATGCTTCGCCCAACTCGTCCACCAATCTGAATCAAACTAGACTTGGTAAAAAGGCGATGATTGGCCTCTACTACGAAAACATCCACACAAGGGAAGGTAACTCCACGCTCCAATATTGTCGTACTGATAAGTATTGTCAGTTCTCCATCTCGAAAAGCTTGCACCTGCTCTAATCGATCTTCTGTTACAGAAGATACAAAGCCAATTTTCTCATTTGGAAATTGCTCCTGTAAGATTTCTTTTAGCTGCTCCCCTTTCTTAATTTCTGATGCAAAAATGAGTAACGGATAAGCTGTCTTTCTCTGTTTCTCAATATAAGTCTTTAACTTTGGTGACAAACGATTCTTATCCAAATAGCGATTAAAATCCCATAACCAAACTGGTTTAGGGATAATCAACGGATTCCCATGGAATCGTCTAGGTAAGCTCAGTCTTTTTAATTCTCCTAAACGGACTTTCCTATCTAACTCATCTGTCGAAGTCGCTGTTAAAAAGATTCTCAATCCATTCTCCTTTACACTATTCTTGACAGCATGGTAAAGCGTGGGATTGTCAACATAAGGAAAGGCATCTACTTCATCCACTATAAGCAAATCAAAAGCTTGATAAAATTTCAATAACTGATGGGTTGTTGCAACAACTAATGGTGTTCGAAAATAAGGTTCTGATTCTCCGTGTAGCAGGGATATCTTACAAGCAAAATCATCTTGCAAGCGCTTGTATAGCTCCAAACAAACATCTATGCGAGGACTGGCCAAACATACTGCACCACCCGCATTGATCACCTTAGCCACAACTTGATAAATCATTTCTGTCTTTCCAGCCCCTGTCACCGCATGAACTAAAGTTGGCTCTTGCTTGTCTACTGCTTGAAGCAGTCCCTCTGACACCTTCTCTTGAAAAGGAGTTAATTGACCACGCCATTTAAGAACATCTTGCTTCGGAAAATCCTCCTGCGGAAAATAGTATAAAGCTTGATCACTCCTAACTCTCTTCATCAGCAAGCACTCTCGACAATAGTAAGCACCAATGGGTAAATACCATTCCTCCAGAATAGCACTATTACAACGTTGACAGACAAGTTTCCCCTTCTCCTTTCTCATTGCTGGAAGTTTCTCCGCCAACTGACGCTCCTCTTCTGTTAATTCATTCTCAGTAAACAAACGACCGAGATAGTTTGGATTTACTTTCATACTTCTTTATTCGTAAAAACCTAGCGCTTTAGATGATTTTTTAGTACAATTAAATCATGGAATTTAGAACAATTAAAGAGGACGGTCAAGTCCAAGAAGAAATCAAAAAATCACGCTTTATCTGTCATGCCAAGCGTGTTTATAGCGAAGAAGAGGCTCGTGACTTCATTACTACCATCAAAAAAGAACACTACAAAGCGACGCATAACTGCTCTGCTTTTATTATTGGAGAACGTAGTGAAATCAAACGTACAAGTGATGATGGTGAGCCTAGTGGTACTGCTGGCGTTCCCATGCTTGGGGTACTAGAAAATCACAATCTCACCAATGTCTGTGTGGTCGTGACACGCTACTTTGGTGGTATTAAACTAGGCGCCGGAGGACTGATTCGTGCTTACGCCGGTAGTGTGGCCTTAGCTGTCAAAGAAATTGGCATCATTGAAATAAAGGAACAGGCTGGCATTGCTATTCAAATGTCTTACGCTCAGTACCAAGAGTACAGTAACTTCCTTAAAGAACATAATCTCATGGAGCTGGATACAAATTTTACAGATCAAGTCGATACGATGATTTATGTTGATAAAGAAGAAAAAGAAACTATTAAAGCTGCACTTGTAGAGTTTTTTAATGGAAAAGTCACTTTAACTGACCAAGGTTTACGCGAAGTTGAAATTCCTGTAAACTTAGTGTAAATAATGGATAATACAGTGTTTCACTAACATTTTCACTGCTACTTCAATTAACAAAATAAAAAGATGTTTGACAAGACCTACTAGAAAATGAAGCAATTCAAAAAGAAAACGGATAGCCTTCTCCTTTACACCTATTTACTAGAATTAGCCTACCACAATCGCTTCTTAGACCTATGATATAAAAAAATCCTATCACTTCGATAGGATTTCTATATTTTACAAATTGTATAGATAGCGTTATACTAGAGATATCTTATACAAAGAGGTATTCATATGTCTATTTATAACAACATTACTGAACTAATCGGTCAAACTCCGATTGTTAAACTCAACAACATCGTGCCAGAAGGGGCTGCGGACGTCTATGTAAAGCTTGAAGCATTTAACCCTGGTTCTTCTGTAAAAGATCGTATTGCTCTTAGCATGATTGAAAAAGCTGAACAAGACGGTATTCTGAAACCTGGTTCTACTATTGTTGAAGCAACAAGTGGAAACACTGGCATTGGACTTTCATGGGTAGGGGCTGCTAAAGGGTATAAAGTCGTTATCGTTATGCCTGAAACTATGAGTGTGGAACGACGTAAGATTATCCAAGCCTATGGTGCTGAACTCGTCCTCACCCCTGGTAGCGAAGGAATGAAAGGTGCTATTGCCAAAGCCCAAGAAATCGCTGCTAAACGCGATGGTTTCCTTCCTCTTCAATTTGACAATCCAGCAAATCCAGAAGTACACGAAAGAACAACAGGAGCTGAGATACTAGCTGCTTTCGGTAAAGATGGATTAGATGCCTTTGTTGCTGGAGTTGGTACTGGTGGTACAATTTCTGGTGTTTCTCATGCACTCAAAGCAGCAAATTCAAATATTCAAGTTTATGCAGTGGAAGCTGATGAATCTGCTATTCTATCTGGTGAAAAACCTGGTCCTCACAAAATTCAAGGTATCTCAGCTGGATTTATTCCTGATACACTTGATACAAAGGCCTATGATGGTATCGTTCGTGTAACATCAGACGATGCTCTGGCGCTTGGCCGTGAAATTGGTGGAAAAGAAGGATTCCTTGTAGGGATTTCTTCAGCTGCAGCTATCTACGGAGCCATCGAGGTTGCCAAAAAATTAGGTACAGGTAAAAAAGTCCTTGCTCTAGCACCAGATAACGGTGAACGTTATCTATCTACAGCACTCTATGAATTTGAAGTTTAGTCTCCTAAATACAATTGGCCCTTATTATAGGGCTTTTTGTTTTATACTCAATGAAAATCAAAGAGCAAACTAGGAATCTAGCCGCAGGCTGCTCAAAATACTGTTTTGAGGTTGTAGATAAGACTGACGAAGTCGGTCACATATATAGGGTAAGGCGACGCTGACGTAGTTTGAAGAGATTTTCGAAGAGTATTAACTATTTCTAATTGAGTGATGCTAGGTAAAAAACAATTTCAGGAGAAATCTAATCCCTATACAAAAAAGGAAGCAAATTTGCTTCCTTTCCATGATTAGTTATTCAAGGCTGCTGCCATTGTAGCTGCAACTTCAGCTTCAAAGTCGTTTGCAGCTTTCTCGATACCTTCACCAACTTCAAAGCGAGCGAACTCAACTACTGAAGCGTTAACTGATTCAAGGTATGCTTCAACTGTCTTGCTATCATCCATGATGTAAACTTGTGCAAGAAGTGTGTAAGCTTGGTCAACTTTAGTGTTGTCAAGCATGAAGCGATCCATTTTACCTGGGATGATTTTGTCCCAGATTTTTTCTGGTTTGCCTTCTGCAGCCAACTCAGCTTTGATGTCAGCTTCAGCTTGAGCAATCACTTCATCAGTCAATTGAGCTTTTGATCCATACTTCAAGTGTGGAAGAGCTGGTTTGTTAACCATTGCACGGCTTTCGTTGTCTTGGTCGATAACGTGGTTCAATTGTGCCAACTCATCTTTAACGAATTGCTCATCCAATTCTTTGTAAGAAAGAACTGTTGGTTTCATAGCTGCGATGTGCATTGAAATTTGTTTAGCAAGTGCTTCGTCTCCACCTTCGATTACAGAAATAACACCGATACGTCCACCGTTGTGTTGGTATGCTCCGAAGTGTTGTGCATCTGTTTTTTCAATCAATGCAAAGCGACGGAATGAGATTTTTTCTCCGATAGTTGCTGTTGCAGATACGTATGCAGCTTCAAGAGTTTCACCTGAAGGCATTGTCAAAGCAAGTGCTTCTTCATTATTAGCAGGTTTTCCTTCAGCAATAACTTTAGCTGTAGTATTTACCAATTCAACGAATTGAGCGTTTTTCGCAACGAAGTCAGTTTCAGCGTTTACTTCAATAACTGCTGCAACATTACCGTTAACGTAAACACCAGTCAAACCTTCTGCAGCAACACGGTCAGCTTTCTTAGCTGCCTTAGCCATACCTTTTTCACGAAGCAATTCAATCGCTTTTTCGATGTCACCGTCTGTTTCTACAAGCGCTTTTTTAGCGTCCATAACACCGGCACCAGATTTTTCACGCAACTCTTTTACAAGTTTAGCTGTAATTTCTGCCATTTTGATTCTCCTATATTTTTTAAAAATAGGAGAGCCGGGCTAAGCCCCGCCCTCCTAGGTAATTACTATTTATATAAATTAAGCGTTGTCGCCTTCTACAACTTCAACGATTTCTTCAATTGAATCTGCTTGAGCTTCTGAAGCTGCAAATTCTGCTTCAACTGCTGCTGCATCTTCACCTTGACGTCCTTCGATGATAGCGTCAGCCAATTTAGCTGTGATCAATTTAACAGCGCGGATAGCGTCATCGTTAGCTGGGATGATTACATCGATATCATCTGGATCAGTGTTTGTGTCAACCATCGCTACAACTGGGATTCCCAATTTTTTAGCTTCTTTAACAGCGATTTGCTCTTTATGTGGGTCAACTACGTACATCACATCTGGAATACGAGGCATATCTTCGATACCACCCAAGAATTTTTCAAGACGTGCACGTTGTTTGTTAAGAAGTGCAACTTCTTTCTTAGGAAGAACTTCGAAAGTTCCATCTTCTTCCATACGTTTGATTTCTTTCAAACGAGCGATACGTTTTTGGATTGTTCCCCAGTTTGTAAGAGTTCCACCCAACCAACGGTGGTTGATGAAGTATTGACCTGAACGTACTGCTTCTTCAGCAACTGCATCAGCTGCTTGTTTCTTAGTACCAACAAACAATACAACTGCATCGTTAGCTGCTGCATCACGCATGAAGTCGTATGCTTGGTCAGCGTATTTTACAGTTTGTTGCAAGTCGATAACGTGGATTCCGTTACGTTCAGTAAAGATGTACTTAGCCATCTTAGGGTTCCAGCGACGAGTTTGGTGACCAAAGTGTACACCAGCCTCAAGAAGTTGTTTCATTGAAATTACTGCCATGAGTATTTCTCCTTTTTGTTTTTTTCCTCTTCTTGACTTCAACTCGCAAAACGACCCAAGGGCAACTGTTTCACAATTCATCAAGAATGAGTATTATCGTTCACACGACAATTTTCATTTTACCATACTTTTCCAATATTTTCAAGCTGTTTTGATATAATTTTTAATAGGGATTGTCACGGTAAAACCTGAAAAAGAGGGCTCTATTCGAGTCCCTCTCTAATTAGTCTGCATAAATATATGTTACAAAACCTTCAGAAGTTGTTGTTGGATTGAACCATCCACGGTGATTTCCAATTGTACGATTACCAGCATAATTTGATTCTGATACTTGGATACGTGTTGTCGATTCAACAGCTGTAACAACCGCTACGTGTCCATATCCACCATCGTTCCAACATGCAATCGCACCAACTTGAGGTGTTGAACCTGTACGGAATCCTGCAGCAGCTGCACTTGTAGCCCACTGTGCTCCATTACCCCAATAGTCTCCAGCCCAAGGTGCTAATGTTTTAACTCCCCATGTACATTCTCCAATTGGATAACTTGAAGCGTTTGTACTGTATGTTGGACGAACTTTTGCACGGACAGGTGCTGCTGCAGATTCAGATACTGCTTGCACTTGAGCTGTTAAGTTAGTGTTTGCTGAAGCAAGTACTGATTGTTGTTGACTAGCTTGTTTTTCTTTATAAGCTGTCTCTGCCGCTGCTGCTGCTTTTGCTGCTGCTTCTGCTTCTGCTTTTTTCTCTAGCAAACTTGCTTTTTCATCTTCTGCTGTCGCTTTTTCAGCAGCAAGATTTAATTCTGCAGCCTTCAACTCAGCTTGTTTCGTTGTTAGAGCTTGTGCATCATCAGACAATTTCTGTTGATTTGCAATAACTGTATTAATTGCGTCATTGTTTGCCACTTGCTTTTCAGAAATTGCTTTTTTATCTGCCTTTTGTTGTTCCAACATTTTGTTGTTTGCAGATACGATTTCACTCATTGCGGCAACACGTGAAATAGCTTCTGTAATTGATTTCGAGTTTACAATTGTATTGATGTAGCTAGTTGCAGCTCCATTTGTTTGAGCACTGCGAGCTTGTTTTTCCAAAGAATCATTGCGAGATACAATGTTTTTAGAAAGTTCTGTAATCTCACTCTCAAGTTTTTTGGATTCTGCTTGTAATCTATCATTTTCAGCCTGCAAGTTAGATTGCTCAGCTTGAATAGCTGATACTTGCTCCTGAATTTGGTCAACTTGTTTTTGGGCTTCTTGTTGTTGTGCTGTTAAGTTACTAATTTTATGATCTTGAGCAGCAATTTTGTCATCAGTCATTTCTGCATGCGCAGTTGTTAAAACAGCTACTTGAGAAACCATTACTGTACTTAATAAAAGTGACGCTAAGATTTTTTTCTTCATAATTACGTAGATACTCCTTCTTTTAAAGACAATACTAGTATACCAAAAAAAGGCCTAATGAATATTACGCCTTTGTTACATTTTTGTTTCTTTCTCATAGATAATATTTTTCAAAAATAAACTGAAAAATAAGCATCCACACAAGATTTAAAATCATGGACGGTACTAGGCTATAAACGATAAAAATCGGCAGACTATCTACAGTTAAACCTACCACTAATGCAAAGAGATAAGCTCCCATATCAAATAGAAAACTCATAACAATCATAGCCAAGATTCTTGTCCAACGATTCAACAAAATAACACTATTCAATTTATGGAGAAATACCCCCAACAAGATAAATAAGAGAGTTGCAATCCCTATTAGATGGAAAAAGTAAACATCGTAAACCAAGCCTATCACAAAACAATAGACTAGGTAGAGATACTCTGATACTTCTATCGTCTCAAATAAGAGAAATAGAAAAAGAAAATGACTAGCCAAATGTACATGGGGGAAAAATGAGCCCAGAAGCTGGCTAATATGGGCGTCAATTAGAACAAAGAAAGGGAGCAATAAAAACACTCCAACCCGCTTCAACTGTCTCATTATGAATTCCCCACTAATTCTATCACATCCACATTATGAGTATCTGCACTCAATTTAACAGTTACTTCTCGTGTCAAATAATCCGTACTATGCGTTGTGGCAACCACTTCACCAACAGGAATATCCGCAACGTTAAAGTTTCCTAATCCCCCCGTTGTCACCTTATCGCCTGTACTAATATCGCTATTGCTATTTAATTGGCTAATTTTAAGAACTTCATTTTCCTTGTCGTAGCCAACAATAATTCCATAAATTGTGGTAGTGCCGTGTTGAATTTTAACAGAAATCTTATCAGCATTTTCCGTATTTGTCAGAAGGTTGACCATAGTAGAGTTGTCCTCCACTTTTGAAACACTCCCAATCAAACCACCGTTTGCAATGGCTAACATATTCTCAGAAGCACCTTTTGATCTACCTGCATCCAAGGTCAACTCCTGTTTCCAAGATACCGGAGAACGCATAATAACATCTGCTGCTAAAGTCTTTGTGGCTTGCAATTTAGACTTCATATCAAGCAATTGGCGCAGTTGTTCATTTTCCGTCTTTAAACTTTCCGCCTCATTTGATTTAACTTCTAATTGGTAAATCTGTTTCTTCAAACTTTCATTTTCATTATATGTTCGTGTCAAATGAGCCAAATCTGATTTGACAGAATCAAACCACTGAAAAGGTTTTTGCACAACCCTATCAACCAATGAGATTCCATCTCCTAATTTTGTCACAATTGTACTTGAATAAGTCGTCGCTAAGAGAGCTGACACAAGCAGAACAGTGACAAAAACAATAATGACATATTTTGATTTTTTAAAACGGTTCATATCCCTACCTTTATATCAAAAACTGTTACAGTAACTTTTTTATCAATTCCTGAAATCTACTAAGATTTTAAGAAAAATAAACAACAACCAAGTACGAGAATAACAAGAATTGCTAGCGTATCCTTTCGAGTCCATTTCAATTGTCTGTATTGACTTCTGCCTTTTCCACCCTGATAACCACGCGCTTCCATGGCGATAGCCAAGGAATCTGCACGTTTTAAACTTGTCGCAAAAAGAGGAATCAAAATGGGAATCATAGCCTTCACCTTTTGAACAATGCTTCCTTCACCAAAATCCACTCCACGCGCTTTCTGTGCATTCATAATCCGCGTCGTATCATCCATCAATGTTGGGACAAAACGTAGACTCATGGACAGCATCAATCCAATTTCATGAACTGGAACTTTCACACGCTTTAAAGGTGCTAATAAAGCTTCGACAGCTGATGCCAAACTTAAGGGCATGGTCGTTAAGGTTAACAAAGTTGAAAAGAAAATAATCAATACAAAGCGACAAAAAATAATTCCAGCTTGTTGCAAAGCATAATCCGTGATTCTCACAAACGAAAACTCAAATAAAACATTCCCATTAGAAATGAAAAACAGTTGAAAAATAGTTGTGAAGGCAATCAAGAAAAACATAGACTTCAAGCCCTGAATAAAAAATGAAAGAGATACTCCTGACAAGGCAATAAATATCCCTGTCGCTATAAAAAGAATTAGATTCGTCAAGGGATTATTAGCCCAAAAAACGATCAAAATCAGTAGCATCATAGCCAGTAATTTGCTACGTGGATCCAATCGGTGAACAATCGAATCCCCTGGGATATAACGCCCCAAAATCATACTATCCATTTAGCGACTCCTTGAACTCCTCTATCTTAATCGGTAATCGTTTAAATGACACGCCTCTATCAGCCAATCGTTTACAAAAGGCTGTAATTTTAGGTACTCCCAACTGCACTTCTTCCATAAAGACAACATCTTGAAAGACATCACTTGGTTTACCACCCTTAACTAAACGTCCCTTTTCCATCACATATACCTGGTTCGCATATTCAGCAACATCATCCATCAAATGCGTTACTAAGACAATGGTCATCCCTGACTGATGGAGTTTTTTAAACAAATTCATCAACTCTTTTCTCCCCAGGGGATCTAGGCCTGCTGTAGGTTCATCTAAGACTAATATAGCTGGCTCCATGGCAAGTATGCCTGCAATGGCTACACGTCTCATTTGTCCACCTGACAACTCAAACGGACTGCGATTAAAAAGTGATTCATCAATTCCAACCAGAGCCAGTTTTTCATGCGCAATCTTCTCCGCAGCTTCTTCAGAAACTCCAAAATTTTGCGGTCCAAAAGCAACATCCTTCAAAACTGTTTCTTCAAAGATCTGATTTTCAGCAAACTGAAATACCAAGCCAACCTGTTTTCTAATTTGACGAATATCTTTATTTTTAGAAGTCGAGGTGATTAAGGTATCAAAAACTCGTACACTTCCTTGACTTGGCACCAATAAACCATTTAAGAGTTGTAAAATAGTTGATTTACCGCTACCTGTATGCCCAATTAAAGCCGTATAAGAACCATCTTCAATCGTCAAAGAAACATCCAACAAAGCTGCTGAAGCTAAGGGAGTCCCTTCTTGATATGTAAAACTCACATTTTCTAGAGCAATTCCCATAGCTTATCCTCTAGCTCACTTTCTGTCAAATAATTTTCAGGCAAATCATAGCCATTCTGGCTCAAAGAATGTTTTAATTGATTAGCAAAAGGATCGTCTAATCCAATTTGATCTAAATCATTTCGAGAGAAAAGTTCTCTAGGGCTACTAGTTGATTCAATTTCCCCTCTTTTCATTACCAATACGCGATCACTCATGGCAACTTCTTCCAAATCATGTGTAATGGAAATGACCGTCATATCATAGTCTTTTCGAATTCCTTTTACTGTCTCAATCAGTTCTCTACGTCCCTCAGGATCCAACATACTCGTTGCTTCATCTAAGATTAAAATAGCTGGTCTTAGGGCTACAACACCTGCAATGGCCACACGTTGCTTTTGTCCACCTGATAGACGCGCCGGCTCTCTCTTTTTAAAGTCCAACATGCCAACCAAATCCAGAGCTTCTTCCACTCTCTTTTTCATTTCTTGACGAGAAAGTCCCTGATTTTCCAAACCAAAGGCAACATCATCTTCAACAGTCGCTCCAACAAATTGATTGTCTGGATTTTGAAAAACCATACCGATTTGACGACGTATATTCCAAATATTTTCCTCAGTCAACCGTTGGCCATCTATTACAATCTCTCCAGATTCTGCTTCCAGTAATCCATCAATTAATCGTACAGTCGTTGATTTACCACTACCATTGTGCCCTACAATCGAAAGCCATTCTCCACGTTTCACGTGAAACGTAATATCCTTCACATCATAGTATTTCTGATTTTCTTTATAGCGAAAAGAAAGATTTTTTACATCAATTATTGATTTCATTTCGAACCAAATGTCCCTTTAAATACATAGGCACTACCCTTGAAATAATCATAGCCAGAGTAGATAGTGAAAAACAAGGCTACATAAAGTAGAACTTGACCAATCAAAGTCCAATGTAATAGCAAGAAAATAATCGCAAACATCTGACTGAAAGTTTTAATTTTTCCAGGCATTGCTGCCGCTAAAACTGTTCCGCCAGTTTCAACCAGTAAAAGCCTTAAACCTGTCACAGCCAACTCTCGACAGATAATCACTGCAACAATCCAAGCCGGAGCCTTCCCTAACTCAATCAGCATAATAAAAGCCGACATAACTAGTAGCTTATCCGCCATAGGATCTGCAAATTTACCAAAATTACTGACCACATTCCATTTACGAGCTAAATATCCATCTAAGTAGTCTGTGATACTGGCAATAGCAAATATAATAGCTGCTACTATATGACTTTCTAGCGAATTTCCTATCGTTAAAATAAAGATAAAAATAGGTATAAAGAGAATTCGACCTATTGTTAAGAGATTGGGAATTTGTTCTTTTTTCATTCGTTTTTCCTTAATTTTTAGTAAAGGTTACAGTGATTTGTCCAGTCTGCGCTGTTAACTTCGATAAATCAACAGTCTGATTATCTACTGTCAAAGTAACACCTTTTACAACACCTAACGTAATTGTTACAGGACTTTTAGTTGCAACTGTTGTTTCCGCACTTTTATTATCCGGTGATAAAGTCACACCACCCTCAAGATCACTTTCTGAAATACTAACCCAACTTGTAACATCTGAAACTGCCAATTGCAATTTAACTGTTTCCTTACTTGTCTTATAAGCGATTTCTACATGATTTCCTTCACCTGATACCGTTATATATGGTTCTGCACTAGAAGAACTGCTAGATGAACTACTACTTGAAGAGTGGGGAACAGAGCTAGTTGAACTTATTGAACTTGTTGATTGAACCACACTGTAATTAGAAAGAGAAGACTCCTCTGGTTGAGTTTGAATATAGTTCCAAACATAATAGGTCACAAAAATTAAAATAGATAAGGCAAAAAGAATAAAATAAAATAAAGGTAAAAAGGATGTTTTTTTCTTATTTTTCTTACTTGAACGTCTGCGCCCTGTCAACTCGTCTTCATCAACATCTACTTCCTCATACGTAATCATACTCCCAGAATCATAAGCATCCAAAACAATTTGGTCATCTAACTCAACAGCCCATGCATATTTTTTCAAGAAAGAGCGTGTGTAAAAAGGACTTGGAAGTTGATCGAAATCGTCTGCTTCCATTGCTTCCAACATATCTAACTGGATGTCTGTCTTTTTCTGCAATTCATCTAAACTCAATCCCTGATTGATTCTAGCTAATCGTAAAACCTCACCAATTGTTTTTTTCCTCATACTTGTCATCCCTTCTTTCTAGTGTCTATTATGATAGGTTACTACGATGGGAATATTGTAAAATCAACTATATCCCCTTCATCTATTAAGTGATGTCCTGCTTCAAGGACATCCTCTAAAGTAATTTCCTGTAAAATCTTTGGTAAGTCAAAAATTGTCTCACCATGTTCAAAAGCATCATATTGTGTTGCAATAAATTCAAGAGAGTTCATACTACTGAAAAATTCTCCAAACATCTCTCTTTTTATAATATCTAAATGATCCTCTGTAATATCCAAATCCTTTGTAAAATTACGAATGGCCTTCCTAAACTGATGAGATAAAGCAACTGGCTCTTTCGTATCCATTGTCAACATAACAAAATGAAAACGACTTGTTACTTCAATTTCAAGAGATAAGGACGCATCTATTTTACCTGATTCATATAATTTTTGAAAACGATCCGAAGTCCAACCAAACATCATTGCAAACAATAATTTTAATAAAATATGATGTCGATAGCAATCCGCTTCAGCAACTTCTCGCTTACCTCTAACTCCAATCGCTAGTTTGGGAGAAAATACTTCCATTCTCATACTGTCTGTTTGCTTTACATCTTGTAAAACAAACTTCTCTCTTGTTACTTCCTGAACATCTAAATCTTTCCGTTCTTTTCTTTCAAAGTATCCCTGAACTAGCTCCACATCAAAATTACCAACTAAAAACAGAGACATATTTACAGGCTTGTAAAACCTTGTAAAATTTTCTTGCAAATTAGTTAGATTGATTTGGGAAATGGACTCCTCACTTCCAACTATATCAGTTGCTAAAGGTGTGCCAGGATACAAATTCGCTAAAGTTGAAAAGAATAAACACGAATCTGGATCATCTTGATACATTTCTCGTTCTTGCTGAATAATATCCTGCTCTCTTAAAATGGAATCTTCAGTAAAATGTGCTGATGTTACCAATTCATCAAGTAAATCTAAATTTTCTAAAAAATGATCCGTTGCTGAAAAAAGATAGCTTGTTTTTGTAAAGCTTGTAAAGGCATTGCTATCTGCACCTAGACTCGTAAAAGCCGACATCAAATCGCTAGAATCTTCTCTCTCAAATAATTTATGTTCAAGAAAATGAGCAATTCCTGCAGGATATTGTTTTACATCTACGTCAACTTCTGTGACAAGCGTATCTACCGAACCAAACTGGACAGTTACACTCCCGTAAACCTCTTTAAATTCCTTTTTAGGCAAAAGAGCAACTGTCAATCCGTTTGCCAAACGAGTTCGATAAACCATTTCTTTTACAGCTGGATAGTATTTTTCTTCAAAAACAACCTTTGTCATTCTATTCCTTCCATAAAGTAAATTGCTTGTAGTTTCACATTATTAGCTGCTCTACAAATAGCCTCTTTGTCAACTTGATCGAGTTTTGCAATCCAACTTTTAAAGTCTGCTGAAGATTTTCCAAGTAAGGCATTTTGATAAGCACGTTCAATCAATGAACCTTGATTATCTTGAGAAAGTAACAAAGACCGACGAATCATTTCCTTGGTCTGCTCTAACTCAAGGTCTGTAAAATAACCTTTTTTTAAATCAAGCAGTTGATTATTCATCATTTTTCGAGCCTGATTCCGATTTTCTCGATCAATACCAGCATACATCCTCAAAAATCCACTAAATAAATCAAGCTGACTTGAAATGGTATAAGCTAATCCAGCATTTTCACGGACATTTGTAAAAAGCTTAGAGTGAGCAAATCCACCCAGTAAACCATTCATTACAATCATGGATAAATGTTGCTCATCACCATATTCAGCAGAGCAATGATAGCCCAACTCTAAAATAGACTGTCCCACATTTTTCCGAACCATGCCTTCCTGAAGGATATTGGAATAAGGTTGACAATACTGAACCTTCACATCACCTTCTCGACCTTTAAAACCAAATGATTCTAATACATTTTGAATTTCAACCTCATTAAAATCACCTAGGAAAAAGAAATCTATTCGATCATTGGCCAAAAATTCTTGGAAACAAGAATAAGAACTTTTTGGAGTTTCAGCTAAAATACGATTTCGTAAATCACTGTATTCCAATTGGAGACGTTCATCATGAAAAAATAATTTATCTAATTCTTTATGTGCAAAATAAAAAGAATCATCCATATCAGCTGCTAAACTTGCTAGCAATTGCTTTCTCTCAATTTCAAATAAGGCCGAATCAAATCCATTATCAACTACAACGGGTGAAAAAAGAGTTTCTTTTACTAGTTCCAAAACCTGTGAAGTTAACACATTTTTCTTACTTAAAAACTCGTCACGAACATATGTGAATGTCAATTCTACAATGTGGCTTTGTCCTCTTCTAAAACAATTGGTTGACATATCTGTACCATATAGGCTAGCCAAGTGTCTTCTCAAAGCTTGAGAAGTAGGATACATCTGGTTAGCTGTTTCTAGCATACTCGCACTCAACATGCGACCTGCAATCGTATCAAGAGATAATGGAGCGGTAAAACGCACGGTTATTTTGTTCGTTTTAAACTTTTTTGATTGGATAAAATGTGTTGAAATTCCATGCACTAACTCCATGATTTACCTCCTTATATACAGACTTCTATTATATCACGAAAACCTGAAATTTTCTTGTTCTCTGTAACACTTTTGAAATAAAAATCGCTTACATTACTCCTTGTTTCTCTCACTATTTTTAGGAAAATATGGTATAATACCAAAGATTGAGGTGAATTATGGAATACAAATTATTTGAAGAATTTATTACCCTCCAAGCACTACTCAAAGAACTTGGAATTACACATAGCGGAGGAGCTATCAAATCATTTCTCTCTGAACATTCTGTTTACTTTAATGGGGAATTAGAGAGTCGTCGTGGTAAAAAACTTCGTATTGGCGATAAAGTTGACATCCCTGACATGGATATTGACATCTTGTTGACACAACCTACTTCTGAAGAACAAGATGAATACCAAGCTGATAAAGTTGAAAAAGAACGAATCGCTAAACTCGTCAAAGAGATGAATAAGGGAGTAAAAAAAGACAAATCGAAACCTGCTTCATCACCTAAAAGCAAACAAGCTCCGAGATTCCCTGGTAGATAATCATGTGGCTACAACACCTATCTCTCAAGACTTTTCGTAACTACAAAGAGACGAAAATAGACTTTAATCCTAAATTGAATGTCTTTTTGGGACGTAATGCACAAGGAAAAACAAACATGTTAGAGGCTATTTATTTTTTAGCCTTAACGCGTAGTCATCGAACTCGAACAGATAAAAATCTCATTC
>CAUQGR010000006.1:0-47867 GCA_963517545.1 uncultured Streptococcus sp.
TTCAAGGGATTACAGGAAGTGGGAAGACCGAGGTTTACTTGCAGATTATCCAAGGTGCTTTGGACAAGGGCAAGACAGCTATCTTGTTAGTGCCTGAGATTTCCTTGACTCCTCAGATGACGGAGCGTTTTATCGCTCGTTTTGGAGACAAGGTGGCCATTCTTCATTCAGGCTTATCCAATGGTGAAAAGTATGACGAATGGCGCAAGGTCGAGCGTGGCGATGCTCAAGTTGTTGTGGGTGCTAGATCTGCCATCTTTGCTCCGCTGAAAAATCTGGGTGTTATGATTATTGATGAGGAGCATGAAGCGACTTATAAGCAGGACAGTAATCCCCGTTACCATGCTAGAGAGGTAGCTATTTTACGGGCTCAGTATAATCAAGCGGCTTTAGTCCTTGGTTCTGCAACACCGAGCTTAGAGAGCCGTGCGCGTGCTGGTAAAGGCGTCTATCAACACTTACGTCTGACGCAACGAGCCAATCCTCTAGCCACAATCCCTGAGGTTCAAGTAATTGACTTTCGAGACTATATCGGACAAAATGAGACGTCAAACTTTACGCCTCCCTTGCTAGAGGCTATCCAAGACCGTCTGGTTAAAAAAGAGCAGGTGGTTCTCATGCTCAATCATCGTGGTTATTCTAGCTTTGTCATGTGTCGGGAGTGTGGGACGGTGGATACTTGTCCCAACTGTGACATTTCCCTGACCTTGCACATGGATACCAAGACCATGAACTGCCATTATTGTGGTTTTTCGAAGGACATTCCTCAGGTCTGTCCTAACTGTAAGAGCCGCAGCATTCGTTACTATGGGACGGGGACACAGAAGGCTTATGATGAACTGGCAGAACTCTTTCCCCAGGCCCGCATTCTGCGTATGGATGTGGATACGACCCGCAAGAAAGGCAGTCACCAAGCTCTACTTGATCAGTTTGGACGAGGAGAAGCAGATATTTTACTAGGTACTCAGATGATTGCCAAGGGATTGGATTTTCCCAATGTGACCCTAGTAGGAGTTCTCAATGCGGATACGGCCTTAAATCTGCCTGATTTCCGTTCTTCTGAGAGAACCTTCCAGCTTTTGACTCAGGTGGCAGGTCGGGCAGGCCGTGCTGAAAAAGCTGGTCAGGTCTTAATCCAGTCCTATAATCCGCAACACTATGCTATTCGATTTGCAAAAGACCAGGATTACGAAGGCTTTTACGCTTATGAAATGGGAATCAGACGACAACTTGGTTATCCACCTTACTATTTCACCATTGGTATTACCCTTTCTCATAAGAAAGAAGAAGAGGTTGTTAAACGTGCCTATGAAGTGATGAATATTTTGCGGTCAGGCTTGTCAGAGACCAGTAACATTCTTGGGCCAACGCCCAAACCTATTGCCCGTACCCACAACCTCTATCATTACCAGATTTTGATTAAATACCGTTTAGAAGATGATCTGGGTCCAACCCTCAACCAGGTTCTGGCCTTGACTCAAGAACGGGAAAATAGTGAGCTCCGTCTCAGCATTGACCATGAACCACAGCAATTTTTATAAGAAGGAGAAGATATGACAAAATTAATCTTTATGGGGACACCCGACTTTTCAGCAACAGTCTTAAAAGGACTTTTGACAGATGACCGCTACGAAATTCTAGCCGTTGTGACCCAGCCAGACCGTGCTGTCGGCCGTAAAAAAGTAATCCAAGAAACTCCAGTCAAGCAGGCTGCCAAGGAAGCTGGACTCCCTATCTACCAACCTGAAAAATTATCTGGAAGTCCAGAGATGGAAGCTATTATGAATTTGGGAGCAGATGGAATTGTGACTGCTGCTTTTGGGCAGTTTCTTCCAAGTAAACTCCTTGATAGCATGGACTTTGCGGTCAATGTTCACGCCTCCCTTCTTCCTAAACACCGTGGTGGTGCGCCTATCCATTATGCCTTGATTCGAGGGGATGAGGAAGCTGGTGTGACCATTATGGAAATGGTTAAGGAAATGGATGCAGGAGATATGATTTCCCATCGTAGCATTCCTATCACAGACGAGGACAATGTTGGAACTTTGTTTGAAAAATTAGCGCTAGTTGGTCGTGATTTGCTTTTGGATACTCTACCTGCCTATATTGCTGGGGAAATCAAACCTGAACCGCAGGATCCAAGTCGGGTCACTTTCTCGCCAAATATCAAGCCAGAGGAAGAAAAACTGGACTGGAACAAAACTAATCGTCAACTCTTTAACCAAATCCGTGGCATGAACCCGTGGCCTGTTGCCCATACTTTCCTTAAGGGCGACCGCTTTAAGATTTATGAAGCACTACTAGTAGAAGGTCAGGGTAATCCGGGTGAAATCCTCTCAATTGGCAAGAAAGAATTGATTGTCGCAACGGCAGAAGGAGCTTTGTCTCTCAAACAAGTGCAGCCAGCTGGTAAACCTAAGATGGACATTGCTTCCTTCCTCAACGGAGTTGGACGTACATTGACTGTAGGAGAACGATTTGGTGACTAAAGTAGAAACGGCTAGAAGTCTGGCCCTAGCAGTATTAGAGGATGTTTTTATCAATCAAGCATACTCAAATATTGCCTTAAATAAGCATCTCAAGGGAAGTCAACTTTCGGCAGCGGACAAGGGCTTGGTGACTGAGATTGTCTATGGAACGGTAGCCCGCAAATTAACTTTGGAATGGTACCTGTCCCACTTTATCGAAGACAGAGACCAGTTAGACAGCTGGCTCTATGTTCTGCTTCTCATGAGTGCCTACCAACTCCGCTATTTGGACAAGATTCCAGACCATGCTGTGGTTAATGAAGCAGTGGAATTGGCCAAATTCCGTAAAAAAGCCAGCGAAAAATTGGTCAATGCTATCTTACGCCGTATCCTGCGTGAAGGCTGGCCAGATATTGCCAGCATCAAACGAAAAAACAAACGTGATTCCATTGCCTACTCCCTTCCGGTTTGGCTAGTTGCCAAACTCAAGGAAGAATACGGAGAGGAGCGAGCACAAGCCATCTTTGAAAGTCTTTTGGTGCGAAACAAGGCCAGCATCCGTGTGACTGACTTAAGTCGAAAAGAGGAAATACAAGCCTTGTTGGAGGCTAGTGATTCGTCCTTGTCTCCTTCTGGTCTCGTCAAGGAGCAAGGGAATTTTGCAGGCCATGATTTGTTTGCGGAGGGAGCCATTACCATCCAAGACGAGTCCAGTCAGCTGGTTGCTCCGACGCTTGATTTGCAAGGTGATGAACGAGTGCTTGATGCCTGTGCGGCTCCAGGTGGGAAAACAGCCCATATAGCCTCTTATCTTACGACAGGTCAGGTTACTGCTCTGGACCTTTACGATCACAAGTTGGATTTAATCCAAGAAAATGCCCAACGTCTGGGAGTTGCAGATCGGGTTCAAAGGCAAAAATTGGATGCCAGAAAGGTGCATGAGTTTTTTGGTCAGGATTCATTTGATAAGATTTTGGTGGATGCTCCCTGTTCAGGAATCGGTCTTCTGCGCCGCAAACCAGACATCAAATACAATAAAGAAACGGCAGATTTCGCGTCCTTGCAGGAAATTCAGCTAGAAATATTAGGTAGTGTTTGTCAAACACTACGCAAAGGTGGTATAATAACTTATAGTACCTGTACTATTGTCTCAGAGGAGAATTTTCAAGTCGTTGAGGCGTTTTTAGAAAGTCATCCTGAGTTCGAGCAGGTAAGACTAGAACATGAATGTAAGGATATCATGAAAGACGGCTGTATCCTCATTACACCTGAATTGTATGGAAGTGATGGATTCTTCATCAGTCAATTTCGCAAGATATCGGATTAGGAAGGAACTGACACATGGAAATTTCATTATTAACAGATGTTGGTCAGAAACGAACAAATAACCAAGACTATGTCAACCACTATGTCAATAGAGCTGGGCGTACCATGATTATTTTAGCTGATGGGATGGGAGGTCATCGCGCAGGGAATATCGCTAGTGAAATGGCGGTAACAGACCTAGGTATAGCTTGGGTCGATACCCAAATCGATACAGTCAATGAAGTGCGTGAATGGTTCGCCCATTACCTAGAAATTGAAAATCAAAAGATTCACCAGCTTGGTCAGGATGAAGCTTACAGAGGCATGGGAACTACTTTGGAAGTCCTTGCTATTATTGGCAATCAAGCTATCTATGCTCATATTGGTGATTCGCGTATCGGCTTGATTCGTGGAGAAGAATACCATCAGTTGACGAGCGACCATTCTTTGGTCAATGAATTGCTCAAGGCTGGTCAATTGACACCAGAAGAGGCAGAAGCTCATCCGCAAAAAAATATTATTACCCAGTCTATTGGTCAAAAAGATGAAATTCAGCCTGATTTTGGGACAGTTATCCTTGAGTCAGGCGACTATCTCTTGCTCAATAGTGACGGCTTGACCAACATGATTTCAGGCAGTGAGATTCGTGATATTGTAACCAGTGATATTCCTTTAGCAGATAAAACGGAGACACTTATTCGTTTTGCTAACAATGCAGGAGGCTTAGACAACATTACGGTTGCCCTTGTTTCTATGAACGAGGAGGATGCAGAATGATCCAAATCGGCAAGATTTTTGCCGGACGCTATCGGATTATCAAACAGATTGGTCGAGGAGGCATGGCAGATGTTTACTTGGCCAAAGATTTGATTCTAGACGGGGAAGAAGTGGCAGTGAAGGTTCTGAGAACCAACTACCAGACAGACCCGATAGCTGTAGCTCGTTTTCAGCGTGAAGCGAGAGCTATGGCAGATTTAGACCATCCTCATATCGTTCGGATAACAGATATTGGCGAGGAAGACGGTCAACAGTACCTCGCTATGGAGTATGTGGCTGGACTTGACCTGAAACGCTATATCAAGGAACATTATCCTCTTTCTAATGAAGAAGCCGTCCGTATCATGGGACAAATCCTCCTAGCCATGCGCTTAGCCCACACTCGAGGAATTGTTCACCGGGACTTGAAACCTCAAAACATCCTCTTGACACCAGATGGGACTGTCAAGGTCACAGACTTTGGGATTGCAGTAGCCTTTGCTGAGACAAGTCTGACTCAGACTAACTCGATGCTGGGTTCGGTGCATTACTTGTCACCAGAGCAGGCGCGTGGCTCTAAGGCGACTGTGCAGAGTGATATCTATGCCATGGGGATTATTTTCTATGAGATGCTGACAGGCCATATCCCTTACGATGGGGATAGCGCGGTGACCATTGCCCTCCAGCATTTCCAAAAACCCCTGCCGTCCGTTATTGCTGAGAATCCATCAGTACCTCAGGCTTTAGAGAATGTTATTATCAAGGCAACTGCTAAGAAATTGACAGATCGCTATAAATCAGTTGCTGAAATGTATGTGGATTTGTCTAGTAGTTTGTCTTATAATCGTCGCAATGAACCAAAGCTGGTCTTTGACGATGCGACTAAGGCGGATACCAAGACTCTACCAAAAGTATCCCAGAGCACCTTGACCTCAATTCCTAAGGTGCAAGCGCAGACAGAACACAAACCAATCAAAAAAACAAGCCAGGCTGTGACAGAGGAAACTTACCAACCACAAGCACCGAAAAAACGTAGATTTAAGATGCGTTACCTGATTTTTTTGGCCAGCATTGTATTGGTGGCAGCTTCTCTGATTTGGATACTATCCAGAACTCCTGCAACCATTGCCATTCCAGATGTGGCAGGTCAGACAGTTGCGGAAGCCAAGGAAACGCTCAAAAAAGCCAATTTTGAGATTGGAGAGGAGAAGTCAGAGGCTAGTGAAAAGGTGGAGGAAGGGCGGATTATCCGTACAGATCCTGGCGCTGGAACTGGTCGAAAAGAAGGAACGAAAATCAATTTGGTTGTCTCATCAGGCAAACAATCCTTCCAAATTAGTAATTATGTCGGCCGGAAATCCTCTGATGTCATTGCGGAATTAAAAGAGAAAAAAGTTCCAGATAATTTGATTAAAATTGAGGAAGAAGAGTCCAAGGAGAGTGAGGCTGGAACGGTCATGAAACAAAGTCTACCAGAAGGTACGACCTATGACTTAAGCAAGGCAACTCAAATTGTTTTGACAGTAGCTAAAAAAGCTACGACGATTCAATTAGGGAACTATATTGGACGGAACTCTACAGAAGTCATCTCAGAACTCAAGCAGAAGAAGGTTCCTGAGAATTTGATTAAGATAGAGGAAGAGGAGTCCAGCGAAAGCGAACCAGGAACGATTATGAAACAAAGTCCAGGCGCCGGAACGACTTATGATGTGAGTAAACCTACTCAAATCGTCTTGACAGTAGCTAAAAAAGTTACAAGTGTTGCCATGCCGAGTTACATTGGTTCCAGCTTGGAGTTTACTAGGAATAATTTGATTCAAATTGTTGGGATTAAGGAAGCCAATATAGAAGTTGTAGAAGTGACGACAGCGCCTGCAGGTAGTGCAGAAGGCATGGTTGTTGAACAAAGTCCTAGAGCAGGTGAAAAGGTAGACCTTAATAAGACTAGAGTCAAGATTTCAATCTACAAACCTAAAACAAGTTCAGCTACTCCTTAAGAGTTGATGGATAATCAAAATAAGTAATCAATCTTTGTCATGATTTCATGGCAAAGATTTTTTTTGATTCCAGATTTGTGATAGAATAGAGGGAGTTGATAAAAGGAGGAAAGCATGGAAGAATCAAGAGAATTAAATGCCGTCATCGATGTGATTATGTTAGCTGGAACCATTCTTCTCAAAAGTGGTTCAGAGATTCATCGTGTAGAAGATACCATGATTCGTATTGCGCATTCGCAGGGAATTTTGGATTGCAATGTTCTTGCTATGCCTGCCGCTATCTTTTTCTCAATTGAAAATACCAATATTTCGCGTATGAAGCGCGTGACTTCCTCTTCTTATAACATTGAAAAAGTCTGCGATGTGAACCAGATTTCTCGTCAGTTGGTAGGAGGAAAGCTTGATTTAGAGACGGCCTTCAAGCAATTGACGGCCTTGCAAACTCAACCTCTTCCCTATACTAAGTTGCAGGTAACTCTGGCTGCGACCTTTAGTGCTCCTTTCTTTTCAATTATGTTTAGTGGAAATATTTACGACGCACTTGGGGCAGGAGTGGCTACCTTATTTGGTTTTGCCTTTTCCCTCTATGTGGAGAAGTTTATCCGAATTCCCTTTGTGACGGCTTTTGCTGGAGCCTTTGTCTTTGGGATGATTGCCCAGTTTTGGGCTCGCTACACAGGTTTTCCTTCAACGGCAGATTTGATTATAGCTGGTGCGGTCATGCCGTTTGTACCAGGGATTGCCTTGACCAATGCGGTCCGTGATATTATGACCAACCACATAAACTCTGGTATGAGCAAGATGTTTGAATCCCTGCTCATTACCCTTGCTTTAGGGGCAGGAACTTCTGTCGCCTTGGTATTGATGAACTAATATGACACTAACTACCTTTTTATTACAAGCAGTGGCAAGTCTTCTTGCCATCATCACTTTTTTAATCGTACTCAATGTTCAGCGGTCCATGCTCTTACCAGGAGGGATTTTGGGCATGGCTGTCTGGCTAATCTATCTCTTGTTTAAGGAACCGACCAATGTTATTGTTGCTACCTTCATTGCCGCCATTATTGGTTCTTGTGTCAGCCAGATTTTAAGTATTCTTTATAAGACTCCTGCTGTGGTCTTTATCTTGGCCATCTTGGCACCCTTGGTTCCGGGTTATCTCTCCTATCGGACAACTGCCTTTTTTGTGACAGGAGACTATAATAAAGCGCTGGCAAGTGCGACCTTGGTTGTCATGCTGGCTTTGGTGATTTCCATTGGAATGGCTAGTGGAACAGTGATTCTTAGACTTTATTCTTACTTACGAAAACAGCATAAAAGTTAGATTCATAAGAGGCTTGATTTGGTGAATCAAGTCTTTTTTCTCTCTTTTACTGCCATTTGTGATAAAATAGTACTGAACGATTTTTTACATGAATGATAAAACAGAGGTAAATATGACAATCGGTATTGATAAGATTGGTTTTGCGACCAGTCAATATGTCTTGAAATTACAAGACTTAGCAGAAGCGAGGGGAATTGACCCTGAAAAATTAAGTAAAGGACTCTTACTCGAGGAATTGAGTATTGCGCCCCTAACTGAGGATATCGTGACCTTGGCGGCCAGTGCTAGTGACTCTATTTTAACTGAGCAAGAAAGAGCAGAAATTGACATGGTCATTGTGGCTACCGAGTCAGGAATTGACCAAAGTAAAGCTGCAGCCGTCTTTGTACATGGTTTGCTGGGCATCCAGCCCTTTGCTCGTAGTTTCGAGATTAAAGAAGCTTGCTATGGAGCGACAGCGGCCCTTCATTATGCCAAATTACATGTGGAAAATTCTCCAGAGTCCAAGGTCTTGGTCATTGCCAGTGATATTGCCAAATACGGTATTGAAACTCCAGGAGAACCCACTCAGGGTGCCGGAAGTGTGGCTATGTTGATTACACAAAATCCACGCATGATGGCCTTTAATAATGACAATGTGGCTCAGACTCGTGATATCATGGATTTCTGGCGTCCAAATTACTCTACAACTCCTTATGTAAATGGTGTTTATTCTACCCAACAATACTTGGATAGTTTGAAAACGACTTGGCTCGAATACCAAAAACGCTACCAGCTTACTTTGGATGATTTTGCGGCTGTTTGCTTCCACTTGCCTTACCCTAAATTAGCGCTAAAAGGCTTGAAAAAAATCATGGATAAGAACTTGCCTCAAGAGAAAAAAGACCTCTTGCAAAATCATTTTGACCAGTCTATTCTCTACAGTCAAAAGGTGGGGAATATCTACACAGGTTCCCTCTTCCTCGGACTTTTGTCTCTCTTGGAAAATACAGATAGCTTGAAGGCTGGGGATAAAATTGCCCTTTATAGTTACGGAAGTGGTGCTGTGGCTGAGTTCTTCAGTGGTGAATTGGTTGAAGGATATGAAGCTTATCTGGATAAAGACCGCTTGAACAAGCTCAACCAACGAACTGCCCTGTCTGTTGCAGACTATGAAAAAGTCTTCTTTGAGGAAGTAGACTTAGATGAAACAAATTCTGCCCAGTTTGCTGGCTATGAAAATCAAGATTTTGCCTTGGTTGAAATTGTCGACCACCAACGCCGTTATAGCAAGGTTGAAAAATAATGAAGATAAGTTGGAATGGATTTTCTAAAAAATCATACCATGAGCGCCTCGAGCTGTTGCAAGCTCAGGCGCTCCTTAGTCCTGAGAAGCAAGCGAGTTTGGAGCAGGATGAACAGATTAGCGTGACTGTCGCAGACCAGCTGAGTGAGAATGTGGTGGGGACTTTTTCTCTGCCTTATTCGCTGGTTCCAGAGGTCCTTGTCAACGGTCAGGAATACACAGTTCCCTATGTGACAGAAGAACCGTCCGTGGTTGCTGCGGCCAGCTATGCCAGCAAAATCATCAAGCGAGCAGGTGGCTTTACTGCACAAGTCCATGAGCGCCAGATGATTGGGCAGGTATCCCTTTATCAAGTTGCTGATCCTAAACAAGCGCAAGAGAAGATTACCGGCAAGAAAGCAGAACTCTTGGAACTTGCCAATCAAGCCTATCCTTCTATCGTTAAACGCGGTGGTGGGGCGCGTGATTTGCATGTAGAGCAGATAAAAGGTGAAACAGACTTCCTCGTTGTTTATCTCCATGTCGATACCCAAGAAGCCATGGGTGCCAATATGCTTAACACCATGCTGGAAGCCTTGAAACCAGTCTTAGAAGAACTCAGTCAGGGACAGAGTCTCATGGGGATTCTATCAAACTACGCAACTGATTCTCTGGTGACAGCAAGCTGTCGCATCGCCTTTCGCTATTTGAGCCGCCAAAAGAATCAAGGACGAGAAATTGCGGAGAAGATAGCCTTGGCCAGCCAGTTTGCGCAGGCTGATTCTTATCGAGCAGCTACCCACAATAAAGGGATTTTTAACGGTATTGATGCCGTTTTAATTGCCACAGGTAATGACTGGCGTGCCATTGAGGCGGGGGCCCATGCCTTTGCTAGTCGAGACGGGCGCTATCAAGGTCTTAGTCAATGGACGCTGGACCTTGAAAGAGAAGAATTGGTGGGCCAGATGACCCTGCCCATGCCTGTGGCAACCAAGGGTGGCTCTATCGGTCTCAACCCTCGTGTAGCCCTCAGTCATGAACTACTGGGAAATCCTTCTGCCAAAGAATTAGCCCAGCTTATCGTGTCTATCGGGCTTGCCCAAAACTTTGCGGCCCTCAAAGCCTTGGTGAGCACAGGAATCCAGCAAGGTCACATGAAATTGCAGGCCAAATCCTTGGCTCTCCTAGCAGGTGCCAGTGAATCAGAGGTAGCTCCTCTAGTCGAGCGCCTTATCGCAGATAAAACCTTTAACCTAGAGACAGCCCAGCGCTATCTTGAAAATTTAAGATCATAAAAAACTCAGACGGATAGGTCTGAGTTTTCTTGTGTTTATACTCAATGAAAATCAAAGAGCAAACTAGGAAACTAGTCGCAGGCTGCTCAAAACACTGTTTTGAGGTGGCAGATGGAAGCTGACGTGGTTTGAAGAGATTTTTGAAGAGTATTAAATACTTTTTCCTGGTAATAGGGTGACTGGTAAAAAGTAGCCTGTTGTGGCAACTTCCTTACCTTCGATTTTTTGCAATAGAAGGTCAACAGTAAGGCAGGCAATCTCTTCCAAGGGTTGCTTGATAGTAGCCAGTTGAGGATAGTAATTCTCGATAAAGTAGGTGCCATCATAGCCGATGACTTTAAGCTCTTCGGGGACAGAAATGCCTAGTTCTTGAGCAATTTTAATGACCAGAATAGCTGTCAAATCATCCGAAGCAAAAATGGCATCTGGTTTTTGACGGGTCAAGATATTCTTGAGTTCCATTTCTTTTCTGACTGGAGAAAAGTCACTGGAAACATTGATAATAGGTGCTTTGGGGAGTACGGATGCAAAACCAGCGTGGCGCAGTCCAGTTGGCGAATTGGAATTGTCGTTCCCTGTAATCATGATGATAGACTGGGCACCTGTCTTAACCAAGGTCTGGGCGGCAAGAATCCCACCAGCATAGTTGTCAGAGGAAACGACAGGGATGTCTGGTGATAGGTTTCGGTCAAAGGAAATAATCGGCGCTGTCACGCGATTGTAGTCTTCAATTCCCAAGTTGTGACTACCAGAAATGATGCCGTCCACCTGATTGGCTTCGAGCATTTCGATGTATTCGCGTTCCTTTTCAGAATCGTGCTCACTATTGCAGATGATGGTCTTGTAACCATTTTTGAAGAGTTGGTGTTCCAGCTTATCAATCAATTCTGCATAGAAAACATTGGAAATATTGGGGAAAATCAAGCCGATTAACTTAGCTGATTTTCCTTGTAGACTGCGAGCCAGGTTGTTGGGTTTATAGCCCAATTCTCGCATGGCCTCATTAACCTTTTGAATGGTTTTTTCAGATAGATAACCTTTTTTATTGATAACCCGAGAAACGGTAGTAGGGCTGACGCCTGCAAGTTTGGCGACATCAGTTAGTTTTGCGACCATAATCTAATTCATAGTAAGTTCCAGTTGGGTTTCCAGATTTGATGAGGATACCATTTTGGTCCGCATGTGGGAAGACACGACCAGAAAATACTTTTTCTCCTTTATTGATGAAAATTTCAAAGACAGAGGTATCGATGAAAATTGTAGCAGTAGTAGCCTGGTTATCGATTGGGCAAGAACGAGTTGTTCCAAATTCTTGAGCATACTGTTCACCAGCCTGGCTACGATCTACTGTCACTTGACCATTTACAAGGTCAAAGTTGATTGAAAGTCCCTTGCCTTCTTTATCAGCAAGTAAGACAATCTCGCTCTGGCTATTGGCTTCCAAGTTGAGTTCAAGTTCGTAAGTGTTATTGGTTTGGGTACGGTTTGAGAAGGCTTCTTCAGAAGCACGAAGGTCCTTGATAGCTGCGACTGGGTATTGGTAGAGTTTACCGTCTTTGATAGTCAGTTCCTTGACCAAAGAGAAGGTTCCTTGGTGGTCAAAGCGGTCAGATGGGTAAGAAACATCTGGCAAACCAAGCCAGCTAACTGCTAGAGCACGTCCGTCAGGAGCGTTGAAGGCTTGGGTTGCATAGGCTTCGAAACCGTAATCCATGTTTTGAAGTTGAGACACATCTACCATTTTGGCATTTTCAGGGTCAAAGGAAGCCCCGATTTTATACATATTTGGATAGATATTGTCGTAATCTAGAACATCCTTATCTAATCCTTGTGGACAGTAGAGAAGGACAGGTTGCTCGCCTACAAAGACCAGATTTGGACATTCCATCATGTAGGCAGTGCGGTCGTTAGCAAAGTCAAGGTCGCCAACAGCTTGCCAATTGGTGTAGTCGTTGTCAACAGCCTTGTAGAGACGGACGAAGCCTTTTTTCTCTAAGTCCTGTCCTCCGACGATGGCATAATATTGACCTTTAAAATTAAAAATTTGCGGATCGCGGAAGTGGTCTGTAGAATCTGCTGGTTGGTCAATTAAAATCTTGTCAATCTTTGTAATCTTACCATCCTTGTCCATCACAGCACCGATCTGGTATGGATGACGGATCCAATTTTCATCGCGAACATTTCCTGTATAAAAGAGGAATAACTGATCGCCAAATTGCATAGCAGAACCAGAGTAGGCACCGTGGCTATCTAATGGAGTATCAGGTAAAACTTTGACACCAGTTTCCGTGAAGTGAACTAAGTCCTCACTTTCCAATTGCACCCAAGATTTCAAACCGTGGGCGGCACCGAAAGGAAAGTTCTGATAAAAAACAATCCACTTTCCATCAAAGTAAGAAAAGCCATTTGGGTCGTTGAGAAGTCCTGTTTTTGGCTCAACATGGTAATGAGTATGCCATGGAGATTGTGCCATATTTTCTTTTATATTTTGAATTTCTTCTTGCGTCCAATCTTGATAAAGTCTGTAACGACGCTCAGTAGTCCATTCCATTCTTTCATTCCTCCAAAAATCTTATCACTTTTAATAGTAACCGTTTTCGATATAAAATGCAAGCCTTTTATGTTAAAAAAGAGAAAAAACTGTCAAACGTTTATCACGAATCGAAACCAGAAAATCAATCAACTTTTCAAGGAAATATGAAAGATAATGAAATAAAACCCTTTTAATCAAGATTTCAAACTTATATTTTTTAGGAATACCCGATAAAACAGTCGAAAACAATCAATCTAAAGCGTGTCCACTAAGTGGATAGAATATTTTTTCTGCAAAACGCTTGACATATTTCTAAAACATGATAAAATAATAGTCGTAGGGCGAATAAAATCGCTTTCAAACAAGAACAAAATTTTATATAAGGAGATTTTTGCAAATGAACAATCAGGAAATTGCAAAAAAAGTCATCGATGCCTTGGGCGGACGTGAAAATGTCAACAGTGTTGCCCACTGTGCGACTCGTCTTCGTGTCATGGTCAAAGATGAAGGAAAAATCAATAAAGAAGTGATTGAGAACTTGGAAAAAGTTCAAGGTGCTTTCTTTAACTCAGGTCAATACCAAATCATCTTTGGTACTGGTACAGTTAACAAAATGTACGATGAAGTTGTTGCACTTGGTTTGCCAACATCATCTAAAGATGACATGAAAGCAGAAGCTGCGAAACAAGGGAACTGGTTCCAACGTGCGATCCGTACTTTCGGTGACGTTTTCGTTCCAATTATCCCAGTTATCGTAGCGACAGGTCTCTTCATGGGTGTGCGTGGTCTTTTCAACGCTCTTGAAATGCCACTTCCAGGTGACTTTGCAACTTACACACAAATCTTGACAGATACAGCCTTTATCATCTTGCCAGGTTTGGTTGTGTGGTCAACCTTCCGTGTATTCGGTGGAAATCCTGCCGTTGGTATCGTTCTTGGTATGATGCTTGTTTCTGGCTCGCTTCCAAACGCTTGGGCAGTCGCTTCAGGTGGTGAAGTAACAGCTATGAACTTCTTTGGTTTCATCCCTGTTGTTGGTTTGCAAGGTTCCGTTCTTCCAGCCTTCATCATCGGGGTTGTCGGAGCTAAATTTGAAAAAGCTGTCCGCAAGGTTGTTCCAGATGTGATTGACCTTTTGGTAACACCATTCGTGACACTTTTAGTTATGTCTATCCTTGGACTCTTTGTCATCGGACCAGTATTCCACGTTGTTGAAAACTACATCCTTATCGCTACAAAAGCGATCCTCAGCATGCCATTTGGTCTTGGTGGTTTCTTGATTGGTGGGGTTCACCAATTGATCGTCGTGTCAGGTGTGCACCACATCTTCAACTTGCTTGAAGTTCAATTGCTTGCTGCTGACCATGCTAACCCATTCAACGCTATCATCACAGCTGCTATGACAGCTCAAGGTGCTGCGACTGTTGCGGTTGGTGTTAAAACTAAAAATCCAAAACTGAAAACACTTGCTTTCCCAGCTGCTCTTTCTGCCTTCCTCGGTATTACAGAGCCTGCTATCTTCGGGGTGAACTTGCGCTTCCGTAAACCATTCTTCCTTTCATTGATTGCTGGTGCAATCGGTGGTGGATTGGCTTCAATCCTTGGACTTGCTGGTAATGGTAGTGGTATCACCATCATCCCTGGTACAATGCTTTATGTTGGTAACGGACAACTTGTCAAATACCTTCTTATGGTAGCTGTATCATTCGTTCTTGGTTTCGCTCTTACTTATATGTTTGGTTATGAGGATGAAAAAGAAGTTGCTACTGAAGTAGAGACAGAACGTTTGGTCCAAGAAGAAACAACTGGTAACATTCCAGCAGCTCTTCAAAATGAAACACTTGTAACGCCTATCGTTGGTGACGTTGTTGCTCTTGCTGATGTCAATGACCCAGTCTTCTCAAGTGGAGCTATGGGACAAGGTATCGCTGTGAAACCTAGCCAAGGTGTGGTTTATGCACCAGCTGATGCTGAAGTTTCAATCGCCTTTGCAACTGGACATGCTTTCGGTTTGAAAACAACTAATGGTGCTGAAGTCTTGATCCACGTTGGTATCGACACTGTAACAATGAACGGTGAAGGTTTTGAACAAAAAGTTGCTCAAGGTGACAAGGTGAAAGCTGGCGATGTTCTTGGAACATTTGATTCAAACAAAATCGCTGCAGCTGGTCTTGATGATACAACAATGGTTATCGTTACAAATACAGCTGACTACGCTTCAGTAGCTCCAGTCGCAACAGGTTCAGTTGCGAAGGGGGATGCTCTTATCGAAGTGAAAGCTTAATACTCTTCGAAAATCAAATGCAAACCACGTTAGATTTATCGACAACCTCAAAACAGTGTTTTGAGCAGCCTTCGGCTAGATTCCTAGTTTGCTCTTTGATTTTCATTGAGTACTATATTCCCTCTCAAAATGAAAACGAACAAATGACATGTTTGTTCGTTTTTGCTTGAATGGTAAGATTTACAGAGGAAAATCTAAAAAATAGAGAAATTTAGACTTTCGAAATATGCTATAATAAAGAAAATAAAAACAAGAGGTTTATCATGACAAAATTATATGGAAGCTTGGAAGCGGGCGGTACAAAGTTTGTCTGTGCTGTCGGTGATGAAAACTTTAACGTTGTGGAAAAAACACAATTTCCAACAACAACTCCAATCGAAACAATCGATAAAACCATTGAGTTCTTCTCAAAATTCGATAACCTTGCTGGTCTTGCAGTTGGTTCATTTGGTCCGATTGATATTGACAAAAATTCAAAAACATATGGCTTTATCACAACGACCCCAAAACCTCACTGGGCAAATGTAGACTTGCTTGGTGCCCTTCGCCGCGCCCTTAACGTGCCAATGTACTTCACAACAGACGTAAACAGCTCGGCTTACGGCGAAGTGGTTGCCCGTAACAATGCTGGTGCTCGTATCGAAAACTTGGTTTACTACACAATTGGTACAGGTATCGGTGCTGGTGTCATCCAACGTGGTGAGTTTATCGGTGGTGTAGGTCATCCTGAAATGGGTCACTACTATGTGGCCAAACACCCGATGGATATTGAAAAAGAATTCAACGGTGTTTGTCCATTCCACAAAGGATGTTTGGAAGGCTTTGCGGCTGGTCCAAGTCTAGAAGCTCGTACAGGTATTCGTGGTGAAAATATTGAACTCAACAGCACTGTCTGGGATGTTCAAGCCTACTACATCGCTCAAGCTGCTGTTAATGCTACAGTGACTTTCCGCCCAGATGTGATCGTCTTTGGTGGTGGGGTCATGGCTCAACAACACATGCTGGACCGTGTCCGTGAGAAATTTACAGCTCTTCTCAACGGTTACCTGCCAGTACCAGATGTGCGTGATTACATTGTGACGCCAGCAGTCGCAGGAAATGGTTCTGCCACACTTGGGAACTTTGTTCTTGCAAAAGAAGTTTCAAAATAAAGCACAAAATCCGCTTGGGAAACCAAACGGATTTTTGTTTGAAGACAATGTTTTTTGAGCCTTTCCTTAAGTGATTACGGACGGTAGCGACTTTCTTCGAAATTCCATACCTAAACTTTGAGCCTAATGTCTCAAAGTTTCCGAACACCTGAAACCATTCGATTTCAGGTGTTTCCATCACGGCGGAAAGGCTAGGTAAGTCCTCGCCTCACTATCGAAAAATAGGTATGATTTCCATACAAAGTATATTTATACTCTTCGAAAATCTCTTCAACCTACGTCAGCTTCACCTTGCCGTATAGATGTTACTGACTTCGTCAGTTCTATCCACAACCTCAAAACGGTGTTTTGAGCTGACTTCGTCAGTTCTATCTGCAACCTCAAAGCAGTGCTTTGAGCAACCTGCGGCTAGTTTCCTAGTTTGCTCTTTGATTTTTAGAATCAATCTATAGTTAATCTACGCTTTAAAAATCCGCTTGGGAAACCAAACGGATTTTTTTATATGTCAAAGCATTTGCCAGAAAAAGTCGATAATATAGGTTAGACCATAGGTGTAAACCACGAGGGTAAAGGGTTTGGTCAAAATGATGATAATCATGTAGCGCTTGAAGGTCATCTTGGTCAGGGCAGCCAGCATACAGAGAAAGTCAGCTGGACTAATGGGCCAAATCATCATAAAGATAAAGAAACGGTCAAAACGATTGCCCTTATCCAACCATCCGATATACTTGTCATAGGTGCGTTTGCTGACGACAGACTGGACAAAGGCAGCTCCGTAGAGGCGCACCAGATAAAAGATAATGGCACAGCCAATCACGATGCCGATATAGTTGTAGATAGTTCCGATGATGTGGCCGTAGATAAAGACCCCAGCCACCGAGGTCAAGGCTCCTGGAATGATAGGGACGACAGTCTGTAAAATCTGTAAAAAGATAAAGAGAGGTGGCCCCCAGATGCCTGCCTGCTGGATAAAGGCAGAGAGGGTTTCCTTAGACTGTAAAACCCCAGCCTGATAAGCCCAAATACAGAAAATCAAACTCCCAACCCCACCGACAATCGATGAGATATTGATAACCTGCTGCAAAAGGGGAGACACAGCTTTCATTTGTTTATCCTGTGACATGTAAACTCCTCTTAGATAGTATAATTCTACTATACCATATTTTGGAGGAGAAAGGGGGAATGAGTGTTTTTGTCATGGGAAGAGTGATGGATTTTGAGCCTAAACATGCTATAATAAAGGAAGCGGACAAGGAGCAAAGGAGAGAGTATGATACATGTAAAACCAGAACTGGAGATAGAAAAACAATTGATCAGCCAACTGGTAACTGGGGAAAGTCAATGGACATACAGAGAAGACCTTAAAACAGAAGAGCAATTATGGGAAAACTTCTTTGAAAAGCTAGCCCAGAACAATGTGGCTCTATTGGCAGATCATCCCCTGACAGAACAGGAAAAACGCCAGATAAAGAATCAACTGAATTTTGTTAGCTATTATGATGCGGCCAAGTGGTTGGTCGGCGAAAATGGCATTGCCAAGGTTGAGGTTCAGAGAGAAGATGCTAGTTTGGGGACTATCCGTTTATCTGTCATTTGGCGAGATAATATCGCAGCTGGTAAGTCTAGTTATGAGGTTGTCAACCAAGTCGAGAGAGATAAGATAAATCCTCAGGATCAAGACCGCAGGCTAGATGTGACCCTCTTGATTAATGGCCTGCCGATGATTCAGATTGAGCTTAAAAGTCCTCGAGTTGCTTTTTTAGATGCCTTTCATCAAATCAAGAAGTATGATAGGGAAGGCAAGTTCCGTGGCATCTACTCTAGCTTACAGATGTTTGTTGTGACCAATAAAGTAGATACACGCTATATCGCTGCAGCTAGAGAAAATAAGCTCAACAAGCAATTTCTAACCAAGTGGGTGGATAAGGATAACCAACCTATAACGAGCTTGAGTAGCTTTGCTCGCGAAGTCCTTTCCATCCCTCGTGCCCACCAGATGGTCATGCAGTATTCTGTCCTTGATGATAGTAAGAAGGCTCTCCTCCTCCTGCGTCCCTACCAGATCCATGCAATCGAAGCAGTGCAAGAAGCCTCTCGCCAGCAAGTATCAGGCTATGTCTGGCATACGACAGGTTCAGGGAAGACCCTGACCTCCTATAAGGTAGCGCGGAATCTCCTTCAAATTCCTTCTATCCAAAAGACAATCTTTGTCGTTGACCGCAGGGACTTGGACCAACAGACCACTTCGTCATTTCTCTCCTATGCGACCAATGATGTCATTGATATTGATGAGACGGATAATACCCATGATTTGGTTAAGCGCTTAGGAAGTAATGATAAGCGTGTGGTGGTAACTACTATCCAGAAAATCACCACCATGATGCGCAAGTTTGAGCAAGGACTTTACCAAAGAGATGCTGATAAAATCAGGGGCCTCCGAGTGGCCTTTGTCGTGGATGAATGCCACCGTGCTGTTACGCCACAAACACAAAAAGATATTAAATCCTTTTTCCCACAGTCTCTCTGGTATGGTTTTACAGGCACACCTATCTTTAAGGAAAATAAACGCCAGCAGGTCGGAGACCTAGCTCAGACCACCCAACAGCAATACGGTGACCGTCTCCATGAGTATACAGTTAAGGAAGCTATCCATGATGGAGCTGTTTTGGGCTTTAAGGTGGATTATCGCAATACCCTTATCACGGATAAATCCGAAAATGACATACCAGATACCGTCTACGAGGATGAGGAGCATATGCTGGAAGTCTTGGATGCCATTATCAATAAATCGCGCCAGCAATTAGGCTTCCAAAAAGGAGTGGGTAAGACCTACAACGCTATCCTGACCGTCAAGTCAATCCCACAAGCCCAAGCCTACTATGACCTGCTCAAGCGAGTCAAGGCTGGGGAGACAAAGGTCAAGGTGTCGGAGAGGGTCAAGCAGGTCCTTCCAGACTTTCCAAAGGCGACGATCACCTACTCGGTCACAGAAAATGAAGAAGACTCAAGAGCCAACCAAGACCACATGAAGCAGGTCTTAGAGGACTATAACCAAGAGTTTGATACCCACTTTACCATGGCTGATCTTCGTGGCTTTAATACAGATGTCAATAACCGTCTAGCTCGAAAACAGTATAAATATCTCTATCGCAATGAACAGTTGGATTTGGTTATCGTTGTCAATCGTCTCTTAACGGGATTTGATGCCCCTTGTCTATCGACCCTCTTTATCGACAGAAAGCCCATGCAACCGCAGGACTTGATTCAGGCCTTTAGTCGAACCAACCGTATTTTTGATAGCAGTAAGACCTATGGACATATCATCACCTTCCAAAAGCCCCTAGCTTTTAAGGAAGCAGTAGATAATGCCCTCAAGCTCTACTCAAATGGTGGTGAAAACGAGGTCCTAGCCCCAAGCTGGGAAGAGGAGAAGAGAAACTTTTTGAGGAGTTGTAGTGATTTCAAAAATCTTATTGCTAATGAACCACTAGAAGGCTTCCCGCTGGAACAAATGTCGATTCCTCAGTTGAGAAAAATTGCCAAGGCCTACCAAGTCTTTGATAAGTATCTATCTTCTATTCGAGTTTACAAGGAGTATGATGAAGCTGAGATTTACCAAGAGGCTGGCTTAGATGATGAATTGCTCGAAGCCTATCTCGGTCTCTATAAAAATATCCTTGCTGAACTAAAAGGTCGTGACGAAGAAGGGACTGGCGGTGACGATGGTGAACCACTTGATATCCACTATGAACTGGAGTCAATCCAAGTGGACGAGATCAACTATGCCTATATCTTGACCTTGATCCAAAGCCTGATCGAGCAAGGCCAGAGTCAAGAAAAGAACCTAAGCGCTCAAGATAAGGAAGCGGTGGATAACTATATTCAGAGCCTTGAGAAGACCAATCCAAATCTTGCCCAGATTATCACTGAACTTTGGAGAGAAGTCCAAGAACATCCAGAAAGCTATCGTGGTCAGTCTATCGCAAATATCTTGGATCAGATGATAGAGGCTGTCATCCAGCAACATATCCAAGTCTTTAGCAAGCGCTGGTATGTCGGCGAGGATGAACTCCGTTACTATGTCGAACACTACCGTAAGGGAGCCAAAAAACAACTGGGAGAAAGCCAGCTGACCAAGAGCCAACGTTATCAAGACTATAAACTAGAGGTGGCGGACGCCCTCAATCCTCTCCTCTATAAAAAACAAATTAAGGAAGCTTATACCCAACTGGTGGAGGAAGTCATTGAGCCGTTGAGGGTTGGAAGATAGAGTTTTAAAACTGTAGTTAAACACTTGTTTAGATTTCTCAGTTGAAAAGACAATAATCTGATCTTAAATAAATATATTAGTTTAGTCGAATTTATTTATTAGAGTAATTAAGAACTAAATAGAGAGGTATTCATATAAATGTCTGAGGATATTATTGAAAACGAATTAGCAGACTCTGATGTAATCAATGCTAATTCAAGTAATCCTAAAATGATTATAGTAGGTAACGGATTTGATATCAGTGTGGGGATAAAAAGTTCGTATAATAATTTTGTAGAGTATTTAAGAGTTGAAGAGAAACTTGAAACAAATGAAGATATTTATAATTTTAATAAATTATTTTTACAAAAATTTGATGGAAAATCATTAAATTGGAACGATTTAGAGTCAATTTTTGAAAATCATATTAAAGAAATTAATGAGATAACTTATAATAGTGACGATGAAATCAGGAGTATATATAGTGTTACCGAAATAAATGCGTATCTTAAAGAGTTAGAAGACTTATTTTTGTCCTATTTGTCTGATTTTTACGAGAAATGGCATAATTCATACAGAGTTCAAAGAAATAATAAAAGCAGTTTGCTAGTTAATGAGGTTTATAAAAATATATTTAAAGATGCTGATGTAATTAACTTTAATTATACAAGTACTTTATCTGATTTAAACCTAGTTCAAACTGGTCGTATTAGTAATCAAAAATACTTTCAAGTTCACGGATCCTTAATTGATAAGAACATTATTTTTGGAGGTGGATTCACTGGGAATGAAGAGTACAGTGGATTTAATGTTCCAGGTTCTATGGACAATGACAAACTTATTCGAATAAAAAAAGATACGTATTTATTTGAGAAACGCACCCAATTGATAGAGAAAATAAAGAAATATAAGAAAAATTCAGTTGATACCTATATCATAGGTCATTCTATTTATGGAAGTGATTTGTCTTTCTTGTCAAAAATATTTGAAAAATCAAAAAGAATTTATTTGTTTTATTTTGGTAATGATTATCTAATCAAATTACAAAAGATTAATAAAATTTTGAATACCGACATCTTAGAAAAAATAGTTTTAGTACCATTCTATGATATTTTGGTTAAAGACAGTAAGAAAAATTTAGAATTTGGAGGCAATAATACTACTTCGATTCAGCTAGACAATAATGATATTGAACTGTTGAAAAGAATGTTTAATGTATCTTTGCCGGTAACATATCCTTTTGACAAATTCATTCTGACTAATAAACTTTTTATATTCAATCAGTTTCAATATTTAAAAATATCGAGTATTTTAGAGTGCGAATCTTTAAAAAAGATTTTAAGTTTTTTAGATATAAAAGAAACATACAATGAAAAACTTCATGTAATAATTGATGGAGTTGTAGCAAAATCTGATGATAGGTTGCTTTTGGATGAGTTGTTTGATATGAATGAGTTTATTGAGTGTATAAAAAATAGTGAATCTATTGAAATAACAAACTCATCGTTAAGTATTGAAAAGCTAAAAAAATTAATTTCAAGTACTGAAAAATGTAGAAAAATAAAAGTTAGTAATTGTGTAATTTATTATGATGGCGTTGAAAACGTTGAGATTGATATTAGTCAGCTTCAGACTATTGAATATTTTGAGATATGTAAAAATAATATCAGTAAGGAACACATAGTAAATATCATTGCTTCTAAAAATATAATTAGTAACACTTTGAAAAAAATAATAATTCGTGAAAATGAAAATATTAAGATAGATTATTCTTTGCTAACTTTTGTTAGCAATAGTAGCTACATTGAATTGGATTATCCAGAAAATAGTGAGTTTGGTTACGATATTTACTTTCCCAATGTGTCAACATTCATTCTTGATGCTCAGGAAGTAGATGTGGATCCAATTATCACTGGAATTATTCTCTCGCCAAAAATTAGATGTTTAAAATTGCTTGGTGTATCTTTGTCAGAGAAAACAAATGAAATAAAAGGAGAGACAGATACTTATAGATTTTCTTCATTATTTAAGTTTGATGATAATAATCAAACAGATAAAACTCAATATTTGTCCAATCTGACTGAAATAGAAATATCAGTTTTTGATGATAGTCAAAAATTAATGTTTGATGTTGTTCCTAATCTTAGATATATTACATATAATGGCGAAGAGATGTCATTGTTAAATATGTGGGTTGAAGCACAAAACATACAACAAGAAGCAAATGATAAAAAGCGTGAGGAGATTAGAAATATAGAAAATAAGAAAGACAAAGACTTGACAGATACTTTAAGTTTTACTTACATAAATAATCATAAGATAAGTAGGGGCGAAGAATGTATTGAAGATAATCTAGAAAATACTAATACTAAAAAAATATCTATTGAAACAAAAAATGATGTCTTTGATGCGATTTTAAAGTATATTTCTGAAAATAAATTAAAACACTCCGAAAAGGTAGATGAAGCAAATTATGTTGAGGCAAAAAACATTGAAAAAGAAATCAATGAATTTGCTAAAACATGGGCAGTTGATAGCCAAGCGTTGACTTTTTATGTGCTAAATTTTGATGTTGAAAATAAAAATGAAAAACAATTTGGAGAAACAGCTCTAAAAGACACAGCAAATTATGAGGAATATTCTCATAAGTCGAATAAAAATAAATTACAATATAGACAAAGTCTTAATATTTCAATTAGAGAATTTGCAACTACACTACATGAAAAATATAGTTTATGAATGGAGAATAGATGAGAGAAAAACTCAAACCTAAGCTAAGGTTTAATAATTTTGAAAATCCTTGGAATCAATCTTTGTTAATGGACCAAGTAGAAATTAGAAGGGGGTTGACATATAAACCCAATGATGTGAGGAGTAGTGGTGTTCGAGTTTTGAGGAGTTCAAATATTGTTGATGATACTTTTATATTATCTGATAACGATGTTTTTGTTGATAAGGCTGTAGTAAACATTCCTAGAATAAGTAATGGTGATATTTTAGTAACCGCAGCTAATGGCTCCACAAAATTAGTAGGAAAACATGCAATAGTAGAAAATTTAGTAGATAACGAGATAGTTGTTCATGGCGGGTTCATGCTACTGTTTAAAACTGAGCAGAATTACTTTGTAAATGCTTGGATGAGTTCAAATGAGTATAAACGAGTGTTACAATTTGTACAAGGTGGAAATGGTGCGATTGGAAATTTATCTAGTGCTATATTGAAAAGTATGAAAATGAGCGTTCCATCTTTCTCTGAACAATCTGCTATTGGCTCCCTCTTCAACACTTTCGATGACCTTCTGGCGAGATACAAGGATAATCTCACCAACTACCAATCACTCAAGGCGACCATGCTTGCCAAAATGTTTCCCAAAGCTGGACAATCTGTTCCTGAGATTCGATTAGATGGATTTGAAGGCGATTGGAAAGAACAGACATTAGGTAGTTTGGGTTCTGTTGCTATGAATAAACGTATTTTTAAAAATGAAACTAGTGAAAATGGTGATATTCCTTTCTACAAGATTGGAACATTTGGAGGAACTGCTGATGCTTTTATATCTAAAGAAAAATTTCAAGAGTATAAAGAAAAATATCCTTATCCTGAAATAGGCGATATACTTATATCTGCATCTGGCAGTATTGGTAGAACTGTTGTATACAAAGGAGAAGATGCTTATTATCAAGATTCAAATATAGTATGGTTAAAGCATGATCAGCAATTAGATAATTCATATTTGAAACAATATTATGGAATAATAAAATGGTCTGGAATTGAAGGAACAACAATAAAACGACTATACAATAAGAATATATTAGAAACGAATATCTTTTTACCTCCGAGTGTAGCTGAACAACAAGCCATCGGCTCTTATTTTTCAAACCTAGATAACCTCATCAACTCTCACCAAGAAAAAATTTCTCAGTTAGAAACACTGAAAAAGAAACTCTTGCAAGATATGTTTATTTGAGGTTCTCTAATGAAATTTTTAGAAAGATTATTTTTGTCGTTTAGTTCTTTTTTTCCTGGTTTAATTTTGTTTATTTTTACTATAAATATTTGTCCAAATGTTGAAAGTTTAATGATGAGTCTTATTAAAATATTTATTTTGATTTTAGTTATGCTAGTAGTTGCATTCGTATCACTGAAATATTTTGAAGAAAAGGAAATATCTGATACAGCTACCATCGTCTCGATTCAACCGGTTGAGCATGAAATTATTCCAACGTATATAGGTTTGTTTGTCATAATGCTTGGTTTGGGTAGTTTAAGTCTAATTTATCAAATGTTTATTGTGTTATTTATATTTGGGATATGGTTTGTTTTAATGGAAAAATCTTATTATTTTAATCTTATTTGGTTACTTAAATATAGGTATTATAAGGTACAAGATAAGGTTGGTAATACTTATATAATTTACAGTAAGAGAAATGATGTAAAAGAAGTTGGTAAAATTAAGAATTTAGTAAGAATAAATAATTTTACTTTTTTGGAGAAGGAGTAATATGTTTTTAGTAAAAGTGGATCAGAAATATAGAAAATTAGATAACTCGGACGATATTTCAGAACTAGTTGCCCCAACGATTGAACCTGACAATATTATAAAGTTTGATCCAGAAGCACAATTAGAACATGAGGATTGGTTCTATATTGAAATTGATGATATTCATATGTCTATGGTAAAAGAGTATGGTGACAAGTTTTTAAGTACTGTAAGCTTAAATGATGTGACTGAAGAGGAGTTCACAAAAATTGATTTGATTTTTCGAAAAGTTGAAAATGATGGTTTAGTTTTCCAAAAAATCACTAAGTCAAAGAGAATGGTTGATAAATCTATTTTAAAATGGATACCCAACATTGGAAAACCAGAAAGAACAATAATCGAAAATGGTATAGAATTAAAATCTGCAATTGATGCATACTTTGATGGAAATGATAGATTGTATTTTAAAAATTTTAGAACGATTCGGAGTTTATTCAAGGGGATTGATGATTACTATCGTATAGCAAGTCAGGCAGAAGTTGATGAGTTTAAACAATTTAATCTAGTGAGTTTTGTTTCAGATTTTGAAATTAAGACTAATAACTTAAAGATGTTAGCAGTTTTAAAAGATTATGGAATAGATTTGAATGATATAGGTGTTAAAAAGACTTTGTTGAGATCTTACAGTCAGTATCCTAATCAGGAATTTGAGTTAGATGAGAATCAAAATTTTATAATTGATAGTAATAGAAAATTAACATGTTTACTAAAGTTAGCACTAGGACGGTTATATACAAATCCAATAACTCATCATAAAATGGAAGCTAACCATGCAAAAAAATTAAATTAAGCTAAGAAAGTAAATTAGAAAGAAACATTATGGAAACAACACAAACTTCCAAGTCGCTCTCCCAAGCCCTGTGGGACTCAGCGGATGTTCTCCGCTCTAAGATGGATGCTAATGAATATAAGTCCTATCTTTTGGGCATGGTCTTTTATAAGTATCTGTCAGACAAGATGCTCTTTTTCGTGGCTGAGACCATGGAAGAGGGGATAGATAGTCTTGAGGATGCCCTTGAGGTCTATCGCAATTACTATGAGGATGCGGAGACTCATGAAGATCTGGTATCTGTTATAAAAGATGAGCTTAACTATATCATCAAGCCTAACCTGACATTTACGGCTCTGCTAGCACGTGTCAATGAAAATTCTTTTCAGTTAGAATATTTGGCTCAGGGTTTTCGTGATATCGAGCAGAGCGACGAACTCTATGAAAACCTCTTTGAAGATATTGACCTTTATTCCAAAAAGCTAGGGGCGACTCCGCAAAAGCAAAACCAAACGGTGGCGGCGATTATGAAAGAGTTGGCTGTGCTAGATGTGGCTAGTCATGCGGGTGATATGCTGGGGGATGCTTATGAGTATCTGATTGGTCAGTTTGCGACCGACTCGGGTAAGAAAGCTGGTGAGTTTTATACACCTCAGCCAGTTGCCAAACTCATGACTCAGATTGCCTTTTTGGGTCGTGAGGACCAGCTAGGCTTTACCATCTATGATCCGACCATGGGGTCCGGCTCTCTCTTGCTCAATGCCAAGAAATACTCTCATAAACCGCAGACAGTGGTCTACTTTGGTCAGGAACTCAATACTTCTACTTATAACTTGGCTCGGATGAACATGATTCTACACGGTGTTCCTGTTGAAAATCAATTTCTCCACAATGCCGATACACTGGATGAAGACTGGCCGACTCAAGAACTGACAAACTTTGACGGGGTTCTCATGAACCCTCCATACTCTGCCAAGTGGTCTGCTAGATCTGAATTTTTGGGTGATTCTCGTTTCTATCCTTTTGGGAAACTAGCGCCCCAATCCAAGGCTGATTTTGCCTTTCTCTTGCATGGTTACTACCATCTCAAGCAGGATAATGGAGTTATGGCTATCGTTCTTCCCCATGGTGTTCTTTTCCGTGGCAATGCGGAAGGAACCATTCGCAAGGCCTTGATAGAAGAAGGCGCGATTGACACGGTTATCGGTCTACCTGCCAATATCTTCTTTAATACCAGCATTCCGACCACGGTTATCATTCTCAAAAAGAATCGTACCAATCGTGATGTCTACTTTATCGATGCTTCTAAGGAGTTTGATAAGGGGAAAAACCAGAATATCATGACGGATGCTCATATCGAGAAGATTTTGGAAGCCTACAAGTCTCGTGAGGAGATTGCTAAGTTTGCCCATCTGGCAAGCTATGAAGAAATCGTCGAAAATGACTATAACCTCAATATCCCTCGCTATGTAGATACCTTTGAGGAAGAAGAAGTCGAACCACTGACAGATATCGTCAGCAAGATTAACACGACAAATGAAGCAATCCAAAACCAAACCGCTTCCCTACTCGAAATGCTCGGTCAACTACACGGAACCACACCAGAAGCCGATGCCGAACTTAAAAAGTTTTTGAAAGAGTTTGAAGGGTGATGGGGAAATAGTTAGATACATCTATCAGATTTGAAATCCCAGCCAAATTAACCTTTGGCTGGCTTTTGTTTTTTATCTATGTTATAATTAAATTACCTAAAAGGTAATTTAATTTAACAGAAAGGGACATATGAAGCTTATCTATACAAACAAAACTGTTGAAAAACAGTGCACAGAGCTGAGGAGAGCGAAAAAGGATTTTTCGGATAAGATTGCTGTGAAGTTGCATCAGTTGATCAACTTTTTGGAAGTAGCGGATTCTTTGGCTAGTGTGACTGCTTTTCCTAAATATCACTTTCATCAACTAAAGGGAAAGAGACAAGGTCAGTTTGCTTTGGATATAGATGGTCGAAGGAGTTCCTATCGGTTGATTGTAGAATTTCGTGAGGAGGATTTAGAAAAGGTGTTTCCAAATCCTATTGAAATCGAAATCCTAAAAATAGAGGAGGTCAGCAATCACTATGAGTAATAAAATTGTTGAATACAAAGACCTGATTGCTTTTCATCCAGGTCAGTATGTTGAGGAATTGATTGAAGAGTATAACGTAACGCAGAAAGAATTTGCGGAGCGTTTGGGGGTTTCAGCAAAGACTGTCAGCAAGCTCGTCAATGCTGAGGAGTCCATTAGTAAAGAAACAGCTCATAAGCTTGCCAAACTAAGCGGAGTTTCCATGCAAACTTGGCTCAATCTTCAGAATGCTTACGATGTAAAAGTGGCTGAGATTATAGAGGAAAGAGAGCTTGAAGAAGGTAGCGAGAAAGAAATCTGTAAGCTGATTGATTTCAAGTATTTTAAGGAAAAAGGCTACGTTCCAGACAAACGCTATAACTTGAAGGAAAAGATTGTCGAGCTTCGCAAGATTCTCGGTGTGGCAAGTTTAGAAAATCTTACATCTTTTAACCATCTAGTCAGCTATCGGAATACGCGTGAGTTTACGACTAAAAGTATCGTGAACTCCAATATCATGCTGGAATTGGCATCTAAAAAAGCACGTGATACAACAACTATCAAGCTTAATCGTAGAAAACTAGAGAGAAGCTTGCCTGCTTTGAGAAAATTGACCAGACAAGACCCAGAAGACTTTCATCAACGCTTGTCTGATATTTTGTTAGACTGTGGTGTTGTCCTAGTCGGTCTACCTGCCTTACCAAATGCTAATCTGAATGGAGCGACTAAAAAATTCAGTAACGGCAGTGCCTTGCTTTTACTCACGGATCGAAACAAAGCGTCAGACATTTTCTGGTTCTCACTATTTCATGAGATTGGGCACATTTTGGAAAATGATTTTTCATCTGATGAAGGAAACAGTGAGTCCTATCTTCGTTCTGAGGAAGAGGCTGACCAGTTTGCAAAAGATTTCTTGATTAGACCGGAAGACTATCAAGATTTTGTTGAAAAAGGAAACTTTGATAAGACGGATATCATACGTTTTGCTGAGGAGATAGATATTCATCCTAGCGTCGTTTTAGGTAGATTACAAAATGAGGGTATTCTCGGTTTTGACCGTTTCCGAGAACTAAAAGAAAATTATTACTTTGTTTCTTGAGTCGCAGGAAGTTTTTAAAAGATGAAACAAGCTTCATACGGTTAGTAATTATTATTTCTTTATTCGCTCATTTTTTCAAAAAATATATAGATCTAAAAGAAAGAGGGTTAAGTGATGAAGAATAGTGCTATCGGGAGTAACTGGAAGGATGTCCGATCTGAACTCTTTACCAAGGAGGAAATCCTTGAAAGTGATATGCGAGTGGCTATCATGAGTGAGTTGATTGAGGCCAGACATGAGCAAGGAATCAGCCAGAAAAAGCTAGAGGAACTCAGTGGAGTGAGCCAGCCTGTCATAGCTAGGACGGAAACAGGAAAGACTAGTCCTCAGTTGGATACAGTCTTGAAAGTTTTAGCCAGTTTAGGAAAGACATTAGCAGTCGTCCCCCTCGAACAGAGAAAGAGTTGATAGGAAGAAGTTGGAAAACTTTAACAAATTTAACAGTTATAGTGCCTCAAGTGTATAATATAGAAAAATTAACCTATAGTCTTTTCTAATAACAAGCCATAGTCACTTATAAGAATTACTAATAACGCGTCTGAGTATTATAACTGAAAATGAGCTATAAAACAAGCTACACAAAGGATTTGAGGCATTTGTCTCAAGTCTTTTTCTGTTGTCTAAAACGGAGATATAGTTTCAAACTATATCAAAGCCTAATTTTTTACAATTATACAGATGATTTCTTTTCTGTTAAGATAGTTTCAACAACAAATTTTGGAGGACACATCATGTCAACTACAATCATCGGTTTCCCTCGTTTGGGCGAATTCCGCGAATTAAAATTTACAACTGAAAAATACTTTAGAAAAGAAATCTCAGAAGAAGAACTCTTGGCAGCCGCAAAAGACTTGCGTGCTAAACACTGGAACATTGTCAAAGAAAAAGGCATCACTGAAATTCCATCAAATGACTTTTCTCACTATGACAACTTCCTAGATGCAGCTTTCCTTTTCAACGTGGTACCTGCTTCAGTTCAAAACTTGGACTTGTCTGACCTTGAGCGCTACTTCGCTTTGGGTCGTGGTTACCAAGGAGAAAAAGGGGACGTTCGCGCCCTTCCAATGAAGAAATGGTTCAACACCAACTACCACTACATCGTTCCTAAATTTGAAAAAGACACTCAAGTCAAACTTGCAGGTCACAAGATTTTTGATGAGTTCCAAGAAGCAAAAGAACTTGGATTGAACACTCGCCCAGTTCTTGTAGGTCCATTCACTTTCCTTCAATTGTCAGACTTTGAAGAAGGCGTGAAAGCAGAAGACTTCGTAGACAGCTTAGTAGCTGCTTACCAAGAAGTTTTTGCTAAATTGGCTGAACTTGGTGCATCTCGTATCCAACTCGACGAAGCTGCTCTTGTAAAAGATTTGACAGCTGAAGAAAAAGCTCTCTTCTTGAACCTCTACAACAAACTTTTGGCTGATAAAAAAGGTCTTGAAGTCTTGCTTCAAACTTACTTCGGTGATGTTCGTGACGTTTACGCTGACCTTGTGAACTTGCCAGTAGATGCTATCGGTCTTGACTTCGTTGAAGGTAAGAAAACTCTTGAACTCGTTAAAGGTGGCTTCCCAGCTGACAAGACACTTTATGCAGGTATTGTCAATGGTAAAAACATCTGGCGTAACAACTACGAAAAGAGCTTGGCTGTTCTTGAACAAATCCCAGCTGAAAACATTGTCTTGACAAGCTCATGCTCACTTCTTCATGTGCCATTTACAACTGCTAATGAAGAATTTGAACCAGCAATCTTGAACCACTTTGCCTTTGCAGTTGAAAAATTGGATGAGATTCGTGATTTGGATGCTATCCGCAATGGTCAAGGTGAAGAAGCACTTGCAGCTAACAAAGAACTCTTTGCGACTGAGCGTGTTGGTGAAAATGCTGAACTTCGTGCGCGTATCGCTGGCTTGACAGACGCAGACTACACTCGTTTGCCAGCCTTTGCAGAACGTGAAGCTATCCAAGAAGAAGCTTTCAAACTTCCAGCTCTTCCAACAACAACTATCGGTTCATTCCCTCAAACTAAAGAAGTTCGTGCGAAACGTTTGGCTTACCGTAAAGGTGAATTGTCTCAAGAAGAGTACGATGCTTTCCTTGCTGAAACAATTGATGAATGGATCAAATGGCAAGAAGATATCGACTTTGATGTCCTTGTTCACGGTGAATTTGAGCGTAATGACATGGTTGAGTACTTCGGTCAAAACTTGTCAGGTTACCTCTTCTCTAAAAATGGTTGGGTACAATCTTACGGTATGCGTGGGGTGAAACCACCAATCATCTGGGGTGATGTCACTCGTCTTAACCCTATCACTGTTAAATGGTCTAGCTATGCACAAAGCCGTACAAACAAACCTGTTAAAGGTATGTTGACTGGACCTGTTACCATCCTCAACTGGTCATTCCCACGTGAAGACATCTCTATCAAGGATTCTACTCTTCAAATCGCCCTTGCTATCAAGGATGAAGTGCTTGACCTTGAAGCTGCTGGTGTGAAAATCATCCAAATCGACGAGGCTGCTCTTCGTGAAAAATTGCCACTCCGTCGTAGCGACTGGTACGAAGACTACCTTGACTGGGCAATTCCTGCCTTCCGCTTGGTACACTCAACAGTAGCACCAGACACACAAATCCACACTCACATGTGTTACTCAGAATTTACAGATATCATCCCAGCTATCGATAACATGGATGCGGACGTTATTTCCTTTGAAGCTAGCCGTTCAAACCTTGAAATCTTGGACGAACTCAAAGCGAAAAACTTCCAAACAGAAGTGGGACCTGGGGTTTACGATATCCACTCACCTCGTGTGCCAAATGAAGGCGAAATCGACAATACAATCGAAGCCATCCTTGCTAAAGTGCCAAGCAAGAAAGTTTGGATCAACCCTGACTGTGGTTTGAAAACACGTGGTATTCCAGAAACAAAAGAAAGCTTGATCCGCCTTGTTGAAGCAGCTAAAGCTGCGCGTGAGAAATTGTAAGATAAATATTTCTCAAGAAGCACTGTTTGGTCAATCTGCCTATTTCACTTGGATTCTAAGAGTCCAGCTAACGAAAAATCAACTAGAAAAGGATAATGACTATGTCACGCCAAACACCGTCACTCTCATTTGAAGTGTTCCCTCCAAACCCAGCAGTGGGTAATGATAACATTATTTCTGCTCTTCAAGATATGCAGGAGTTGGCTCCCCACTTTATCAGTGTAACTGCCAGCAATAATAAATTTAATATCAAGGAAACGACGGTTCGTTTGGCTGACTTTATCCAAAATGACTTGGCGATTCCGACTATTGCTCACTTGCCAGCCATCTATTTGACTAAGGACAAGGTGGCTGAAACTATTGCTGACTTGGACAAGGTTGGGGTGCAGAAAATCTTGGCTCTTCGTGGGGATATTATTCCAGATGTGGAACCACAAAAGGATTTCCGCTACGCAACTGACTTGATCGAGTTCATCAAGGAACAAGCCCCTCACTTTGATATTGTTGGTGCTTGTTATCCAGAAGGGCACCCAGATTCACCAAATCAGATTTCAGATATTCAAAATCTTAAGAAGAAAGTGGATGCAGGTTGTTCGAGCCTTGTAACTCAGCTTTTCTTTGACAATGAGCGCTTCTATGATTTCCAAGACAAGTGCATCTTGGCTGGGATTGATGTTCCTATTCATGCAGGGATTATGCCAATTCTGAATCGAAATCAGGCTCTCCGCCTCTTGAAGACTTGTGAGAATATCCATCTTCCACGCAAATTTAAAGCTATCTTAGACAAGTATGAGCATGACCCTGAGTCGCTCAGAGCAGCAGGACTTGCCTATGCAGTGGACCAAATCGTGGACTTGGTAACTCAGGATGTTGCCGGTGTGCATCTCTACACCATGAACAATGCTGAAACAGCAAAATACATCCACCAAGCAACCCATGCCTTGTTTAATCATCAGTCTCTAGGATAATAAAAAGCAAACCATTCTTCTCAGGTGAGGGGAATGGTTCCTTTTTAATGGTAAAGACCGCACTTTTTAAGAAAAATATGATAAAATAGACTCTGTACGTACTTGATACAAAGATGAGGGTATAAACAGATTTTTAACTATTCAAATCTGCTATAAAAAGGACAAATACTAAAGAATAATATTTTTAAACTTTTCAAAGTATCTAGGTAGTTGAACACGGGCTAAATCCCTAGTGAAAAAGATAGATTTCCTGGTGTGCATCGCACACTGCGTCAATCTCCTATTTTCATACGGGATTCTTTACGCCCTTTGTATCCTGATCTTTGTAGGCAAGGCGTATAATTTCATCAATCCAAAGGGGATTAAAATGACAAAACAAGTGTTTCAAACGACTTTTGCGGGTCGTGAGTTAATTGTAGAGACTGGTCAGGTTGCTAAGCAAGCAAATGGCGCAGTTGTCGTTCGTTACGGTGAGTCAACTGTCTTGACTGCGGCCGTTATGTCTAAGAAAATGGCAACTGGGGATTTCTTCCCTCTTCAAGTCAACTACGAAGAAAAAATGTATGCAGCTGGGAAGTTTCCTGGTGGCTTTATGAAACGTGAAGGACGTCCTTCAACGGATGCGACTTTGACAGCGCGTTTGATTGACCGTCCAATCCGTCCAATGTTTGCGGAAGGTTTCCGTAACGAAGTGCAAGTCATCAATACTGTGCTTTCTTATGACGAAAATGCATCTGCACCAATGGCAGCGATGTTTGGTTCTTCCTTGGCACTTTCTATCTCAGATATTCCATTTGACGGACCAATCGCTGGGGTGCAAGTGGGCTATGTAGATGGTCAAATCATCATCAACCCAAGTCAAGAACAAGCAGAGCATTCTCTTCTTGAATTAACAGTAGCAGGTACTAAGCACGCCATCAACATGGTAGAGTCTGGTGCCAAAGAATTGTCAGAAGAAATCATGTTGGAAGCCCTTCTAAAAGGGCATGAAGCGGTCAAAGAATTGATTGCCTTCCAAGAAGAAATCGTTGCAGCTGTTGGTAAAGAAAAAGCAGAAGTAGAATTGCTTCATGTGGACGCTGAATTACAGGCTGAAATTATCGCAGCCTACAACAGTGACCTCCAAAAAGCGGTCCAAGTAGAAGAAAAATTGGCCCGTGAAGCTGCAACTCAAGCAGTTAAGGACAAAGTAACTGCTGTTTACGAAGAAAAATATGCAGAACACGAAGAATTTGACCGTATCATGCGTGATGTGGCTGAAATCTTGGAACAAATGGAACACGCTGAAGTGCGCCGTTTGATTACAGAAGACAAGGTTCGTCCTGATGGTCGTAAGGTCGATGAAATCCGTCCTTTGGATGCGGTTGTTGACTTCCTTCCTCGTGTGCACGGCTCTGGTCTCTTCACTCGTGGACAAACTCAGGCTCTTTCAGTTTTGACCTTGGCTCCGATGGGAGAAACTCAAATCATCGATGGTTTGGATCCAGAGTACAAGAAACGCTTTATGCACCACTATAACTTCCCACAATACTCTGTAGGGGAAACAGGTCGTTACGGTGCGCCAGGTCGTCGTGAAATCGGTCACGGGGCTCTTGGTGAGCGTGCTCTTGCTCAAGTTTTGCCAAGCTTGGAAGAATTCCCATACGCTATCCGTCTAGTAGCAGAAGTCTTGGAATCAAATGGTTCTTCTTCTCAAGCTTCTATCTGTGCGGGAACGCTTGCCCTTATGGCTGGTGGTGTGCCAATCAAGGCGCCAGTAGCTGGTATTGCTATGGGACTTATCTCAGATGGAAATAACTACACAGTATTGACAGATATCCAAGGTTTGGAAGATCACTTTGGAGACATGGACTTTAAGGTTGCAGGTACTCGTGATGGGATTACAGCCCTTCAAATGGATATCAAGATTCAAGGGATTACTGCAGAAATCTTGACTGAGGCTCTTGCTCAAGCCAAGAAAGCGCGTTTTGAAATCCTTGATGTGATTGAAGCAACCATTCCAGAAGTTCGTCCAGAATTGGCTCCAACTGCTCCGAAAATTGATACCATCAAGATTGATGTGGACAAGATTAAGATTGTCATCGGTAAGGGTGGAGAAACCATCGACAAGATTATCGCTGAAACAGGCGTTAAGATTGATATCGACGAAGAAGGAAATGTGTCTATCTACTCTAGCGACCAAGATGCTATTAACCGTGCTAAAGAAATTATTGCTGGTTTGGTCCGTGAAGCCAAAGTGGATGAAGTTTACCGTGCTAAAGTTGTTCGTATCGAGAAATTTGGTGCCTTTGTTAACCTCTTTGATAAGACAGATGCCCTTGTTCATATCTCTGAGATGGCTTGGACGCGTACCAATAATGTCGAAGACTTGGTAGCAATCGGGGATGAAGTTGATGTTAAGGTTATCAAGATTGATGAAAAAGGACGTGTGGATGCTTCTATGAAAGCTCTTCTTCCTCGTCCTCCAAAACCTGAACGTGATGAAAAAGGTGAAAAATCAGAGCGTCCTCACCGCCCACGTCATCACAAGGACCACAGACCTAAGAAAGAATTTACAGAAACACCAAAAGATTCAGAATAAGAAAAGGAGAAATGTATGGGATGGTGGCGCGAAACCATTGATATCGTAAAAGAAAATGATCCAGCGGCCCGCACCACTTTGGAGGTTTTGCTGACTTATCCAGGTGTCAAGGCCTTGGCGGCCCACCGTCTTTCGCATTTTCTCTGGAAGCATGGCTTCAAACTCTTGGCTCGTATGCACAGTCAGTTTTGGCGCTTTTGGACTCAGATTGAGATTCATCCGGGTGCCCAGATTGATTCAGGTGTCTTTATCGACCATGGCTCTGGTTTGGTGATTGGGGAGACAGCTATTGTTGAAAAAGGTGTTCTCCTTTATCACGGAGTGACTCTTGGGGGAACAGGGAAAGACTGTGGCAAACGCCATCCAACCGTGCGAAAGGGAGCTTTAATATCCGCTCATGCTCAAGTCATTGGACCCGTTGAAATCGGTGAAAATGCCAAAGTCGGTGCAGCAGCAGTTGTCGTGGCAGACGTGCCTAGTGATGTGACGGTTGTCGGTATTCCGGCCAAGATTGTCCGTGTACATGGTAAAAAGGATGAGCCGGTCATTCACGAAGTCGAAGAAAAACGAGAGTACTACGTCAATAAACTCGAGCAGGCTAAAGAAGCCAGTCACAGATCGTCTGGGTTGTAGAGGATACCTATATGATTCAAGCAAGAAACAAGTTAAGCCAAGAGGAGCTATCTGAGGCGAAAAAACTAATTAACTGTTGCCAAAACTATGACGGTACCTATCGTGATCCCTATCTTTCTAACATGCTTAATTTTGACCCAAACATGCCCGCCTTTTTCCTTTATTATGAAAAAGGCGAACTTGTTGGTTTCTTAACTGTCTATGCAGATGACCAAGATGTAGAAGTGACGATACTGGTTCATCCAGCTCATCGCCGTCAGGGAATTGCGCGTGCATTGTTTACTAGTTTTGAGAGAGAAACAGCTTCTTTCCCTATTCGTTCAGTTACTTTTCAGACAGAGCGTGTTTTTCTAGACCGCCATCCTGATTTTGTCAGCAACTGGGGATTGGTCGAGGACGAGGATACAGAAACCTGGTTAGGCAAGGATAGAAGACCTTATCCGTTAGAAAAGCTTTCCAATCTTGAAGTTTTGTTAGCAGATAGTTCGTATCAGGAGCAAATCAGTCAATTAAAATTTCAGGCATTCTCAGAGGAACATGAATCGAGAGAAGTTGTGGATAGATATGTTGCTGAGGCTCTGAAAGATCCAGAAAGCCGCTTGTATATTTTATTAAAAGACGGTCAGGTTATTGGAACTTGCACGGTTGATTTATCGAGCAATACGAATTACTTCTACGGTTTAGCAATATCTGAACCTGAACGTGGGAAAGGCTATGGAAGTTACTTAGCAAAATCCCTTGTCAACCAACTAATTGAGCAAAATGATAAGGAATTTCAGATTGCAGTGGAAGATAGCAATGTAGGTGCCAAGCGCTTGTATGAAAAAATTGGCTTTGTCAAACAGACTCAGGTGGTTTATCTGAATGAGAAAGGAGCAAGGGATTCCGAAGTGTAGAGAGATTCGGACTGAAATTCAATTGAACTCTTAGTGATGAAACTAACTGTTCTCGGATTTTAGTTTTCCTGACTATTATTTTATGATTAAAATCTATGACACTATGTATCGTGATTTGCGAGAATTTGTCCCGATTGAGGACGGCAAGGTCAAGATGTATGTTTGTGGGCCAACAGTGTACAACTATATCCACGTGGGGAATGCCCGCTCAACAGTGGCTTTTGATACCATTCGTCGTTATTTTGAGTATCGTGGGTATGAGGTTGCCTATATTTCCAATTTTACGGATGTGGATGATAAGATTATCAACCGTGCCAAGGAAGAAGGCATCACGCCTCAGGAGGTTGCGGACAAGTACATCGCTGCCTTTCGTGAGGATGTGACGGCCTTGGGCGTCAAACCTGCGACCCGCCATCCTCGTGTGGTGGAGTTTATGGCTGACATCATCCGTTTTGTGGAAGAGTTGATTGAAAAAGGTTTTGCCTACGAGAGTCAAGGAGATGTCTATTTCCGTGTGGAAAAATCTCACAACTATGCCAAATTGGCTAATAAAACCTTGGAAGATTTGGAGCTAGGTGCTTCAGGTCGTACCGATGAAGAAACGGCTCGTAAGGAAAATCCTGTAGACTTTGCCCTCTGGAAAGCTGCCAAATCAGGCGAGATTTCTTGGGACAGTCCTTGGGGACCTGGTCGCCCAGGCTGGCATATTGAGTGTTCGGTCATGTCAACAGAGATTTTGGGTGATACTATTGATATCCACGGTGGCGGAGCCGATCTGGAGTTTCCTCATCATACCAATGAAATTGCCCAGTCTGAAGCTAAAACAGGCAAGACTTTTGCTAACTACTGGATGCACAATGGCTTTGTCAATATTGACAATGTCAAGATGTCCAAGTCTTTGGGGAACTTTATCACCGTACACGATGCCCTTAAAACTCTTGATGGGCAAGTGCTTCGATTCTTCTTTGCGACTCAACATTATCGCAAGCCTATCAACTTTACGGAAAAGGCAGTGCGAGACGCTGAGACCAATCTCAAGTATCTGAAAAACACTTATGAGCAACCATTTACAGGAAAAGTGGATGTCAAAGAGTTACAAGCTTTTAAAGACAAGTTTGTAGCAGCTATGGATGAGGATTTCAACTCTGCCAACGGTATTACAGTAGTCTTTGAAATGGCCAAATGGATCAACTCTGGCAATTATGATGCAAGTGTTAAGCAAGCTCTTGCAGATATGTTGGAAGTTTTTGGAATTGTCTTTGTTGAGGAAGTTTTGGATGCAGAGATTGAAACCTTGATCCAAAAACGCCAAGAAGCGCGTGCCAATCGTGACTTTGCGACAGCGGACCAGATCCGTGACCAATTGGCTGCTCAAGGGATTAAGCTCCTTGACACCAAAGATGGAGTGAGGTGGACACGTGATTGATGTCAATCTCATTAACGGGATTGCGCTAGCCTTTGAAGGAGATGCGGTGTATTCTATGTATATTCGTCGTCACCTCATTCTTAAAGGCATGACCAAACCCAATAAACTCCACCAAGAAGCAACCAAGTATGTGTCAGCCAAGGCTCAGGCTCGCCTGATTTCCCTCATGTTGGAGGAGCAAGTCCTGACGGAAAAAGAAGAAGAAATCTACAAACGTGGCCGCAATACCAATAGCCATACCAAGGCTAAAAATGCTGATGTGGTGACTTACCGTATGTCCACAGGTTTTGAAGCAGTCATGGGCTATCTCCATATGACTGAAAATCTGGAACGTCTTGAGAGCTTGATTTCGTGGTGCATCCAAAAAGTGGAGGGCTAGGACATGATGGCAAAAGAACTACAAGACTGGTTTCCTGAAGCTCAGATTTCAGACCAACCAGTAGAGAAAGAGGGCTATCTCACGCTCCCTTTGGCTTCTCAGCGGTGGATTTTGCTGGAGGAAGCTGGGCTCAGCGAGCGTGAAAAGCAGTTGATTTCTCTTTTGACCCAGCAGGAGGAGGCTCGTTCGCTCAATCCTTGGTATTCTTATCTGATTGAGGGCAAGGGTCAGGCGCCACAAACTTTTAAAAAGGTTCAGTTGGTTTATTGTCATCTTTCCTATTTTCAGCAGGAAAATCTAGCTTCTTGGCTGGATATGATGAGGACCCTTTTTCCTAACTGTCAGACGGTGCTTCAGGTCGGAGCTCAGGATTATGTTTTCGTGCTGCAACAAGATAAGTACGCCTCTGTACGTTCAATCTTATCTGATACGATTGAAGCGGTTGAGTATGACTTTGGACTGCGTCTGTCAATCATGTTAGGCCAGGTTTGGTCTCAGACAGGACATCAAGCCTTATCAGACTTAATCAAAGCGGAGCGCGATTTGTTCAAGACTTGGTGGCGTCAGGGTCACCAAGGTGTTCATACTTTTTCTCAGCTCTATCTTTGGAGTATGGGAGAAAGACTCGTGGACTTGAAGGCAATCAAGGAATGTCTACACCAGATGATTTTGGATCAAGATCAGATTCAGGAAATCATTCTCTCTCTTTGGGAAAATAGTGCTGTTCTCACTAAAACAGCCCAGCAACTCTATCTGCACCGCAATTCTCTCCAATACAAGATTGATAAGTGGGAAGAATTGACAGGGCTTCAGTTGAAGGAATTGACAGACCTTACTCTGTGTTATCAATTGATTTTACCAGATATTCTCTAAAGTTTTGTGCAAGTTGCACAGAACTTTTTTATTTTTTTGGTCACCTTGCCATAGAAATGTAAAGCGTTTTCATCTATAATAAAACTATCAAAAGACAAAAGGAGTTCACCTCATGGTAGAATTGAATCTTAAAAATATTTACAAAAAATATCCAAACAGCGAACACTATTCAGTTGAAGACTTCAACTTGGACATCAAAGACAAAGAATTTATCGTTTTCGTAGGTCCTTCAGGATGTGGTAAATCAACAACTCTTCGTATGATTGCTGGTCTTGAAGATATCACAGAAGGTACTGCATCTATCGATGGCGTGGTTGTCAACGACGTAGCTCCAAAAGACCGTGACATCGCCATGGTATTCCAAAACTACGCTCTTTACCCACACATGACTGTTTATGACAACATGGCTTTCGGTTTGAAATTGCGTAAATACAGCAAAGAAGACATCGACAAACGTGTGCAAGAAGCAGCTGAAATCCTTGGATTGAAAGAATTCTTGGAACGTAAACCTGCTGACCTTTCAGGTGGTCAACGTCAACGTGTTGCCATGGGTCGTGCAATTGTCCGTGATGCAAAAGTATTCTTGATGGACGAACCTTTGTCAAACTTGGATGCAAAACTTCGTGTATCTATGCGTGCTGAAATTGCGAAAATCCACCGTCGTATCGGAGCTACAACTATCTACGTAACTCACGACCAAACAGAAGCGATGACACTTGCAGACCGTATCGTTATCATGTCAGCAACTAAGAACCCTGCTGGTACAGGTACTATCGGACGTGTAGAACAAATCGGTACTCCTCAAGAAGTTTACAAAAACCCAGTTAACAAATTCGTTGCAGGATTCATCGGAAGCCCAGCTATGAACTTCATCAATGTGAAATTAGTTGGTAGCGAAATTGTTTCTGACGGTTTCCGTTTGAAAGTTCCAGAAGGTGCTTTGAAAGTTCTTCGTGAAAAAGGCTACGAAGGTAAAGAATTGATCTTCGGTATCCGTCCAGAAGACGTGAATGCAGAACCTGCTTTCCTTGAAACATTCCCAGAATCAGTTGTCAAAGCTACTATCTCTGTATCAGAATTGCTTGGTTCAGAATCTCACCTTTACTGCCAAGTTGGTAAAGACGAATTTGTTGCTAAAGTTGATGCTCGTGACTACTTGCAAACAGGTGCAACAGTTGAACTTGGATTTGACTTGAACAAAGCACACTTCTTTGATGTAGAAACTGAAAGAACAGTTTACTAAGATAAAGAAAATCAAAACACTGCTAGAAATCTGGCGGTGTTTTTTGGCGATTGAATAGAAAAAACTCCTGGGAAATTCCAGGAGAGTATGAGTGGTTATTTGAACTTGAATCCTTCGTAAATAAGCTCTGCTTTTGGATTTTGTTTCTTAATCTGTTTGGCAAGTGACTTCATCATAGAAAGAGGACCACACATATAGACGGTTGCATGTTCGGGCACTTTTTCTTGATCAAAATTAAGATAGCCATCTTTCCTACTGTCTACTAGATGGAGTTCAAAATTAGGATTTTTCTGAGCATAGTCACGGAGTAAATCTAGATAGACTGCATTTTCCTCACCACGGAAGCTATAGTAGAAGTGGACCTGTTTATCCAAAATAGGATGTTCACGGATGTAAGAGATGAAAGGTGTAATCCCAATACCTCCAGCAATCCAAACCTGATTTTTTTGTCCTTTTTCTATAATCATGTGTCCGTAAGCTCTGTCTAGGGTTACTTTGCTGCCGACTTGAAGATTGTCATAGATATTCTTGGTATGGTTGCCTGAATTTTTGACAGTAAAGTAAAGAGTTTGGCCGTGACCGCCTGAGACAGAAAAAGGATGTGGAGCACTTTCAAATCCTTCTTGGAAAATCTTTAGAAAGGCAAATTGGCCTGATTGATAGTTGAAAGGTCTGCTAAGATGGATTTGAATTTCTCTAGTATCGTGATTTAAGCGTTTGAGATTGGTAATTTTCCCTAGATAGGGGAAGCCAATCTTTTGATATAGAAAAATGATATAAAAACCAGCCAGTAAGCCTAAAAGGGCATAGCTAGCAACAAGAAAACTTAGAAGATTAAATGTAAGGAGACGATTGCCCATCATCATATAGACATGAAAGAGTCCAAAAATATAGGCTAGGTAAACTAGACGGTGAATCCATCGCCAAGCTTCGTATTGGATGTATTTGCCTAAATAGGCAACAAGGATGATACTGACAAAGATATAGATGGCAAGATTGCCAAACTGAGAAGCTAAGCGAGAGCCCCACAAACCGCCCATGCTGAAGTTATGAAAGATTAGTAGGATGATGGAGAGAAAGGCTGTAAATTTGTGGGCGGTGTAGACCTTTTCCAAACCGTGAAACCAGCTTTCTACTATCGTGAGACGAGTGGCTAGGATAAAAGTCAGAGATAGGCTTGTTAAAGCTAGTCCTGGGATCATGAATTGGGGAGAAGTGTTCATCCAAGTCAAAATAGTCAAGGCAAAACTAGCTATGATAAAGAGTAGTCCTTTGATTGATTTCATAGAAAATTCCATTTCATTTAGATTTTGATTTGTTGTAAATAAACTTGTTACATTTTATCATAGAAAAAGTATGGTGTCAAATTGAGCTTTATATAGTAGATTGAAATAAGAGGTGAACAAATTGATTGGAAAAATCAAATTAATTTCTAGAAATGTTTTAGCAATCGTGATGTACTACTCTAGATTCAATTTATTATAAATATCTATTCCCATCAAAAAACTCTCCAATTGAACTGGAGAGTGGCTGTTTATTCTGCTGCTTGTTGCCAACGTTTTGCTAGCATATGTGACAGGCTAGAGATTGCTAGATTAAAGCTGAAGTAGATAAGGGCAATCAGGATATAAAGACTAAACACTTGCTCTGGTTCGAAATAACGGCCCATGAGAATTTGGCTAGCTCCAAAGAGCTCTTGTAGGGCGATAACAGAGTAGAGAAGACTGGTATCCTTAATCACGGTCACAAACTGAGAGATGATGGCTGGCAGCATTTTACGGATCGCTTGCGGAAGAATGATGTGGTAGAGGATTTGCGCAGAGGTAAATCCTTGTGACATTCCTGCTTCGTATTGCCCCTTATCCACAGCATTGAGACCACCTCGGATAATCTCGGCTAAGGCTGCTGAGGTAAAGAGGGTAAAGGCTGTAATACCTGCTGGAGTGGACTTCATCTTGAAAACCAAAAAGATAGTGAAAATCCAGAGGAGGTTGGGAACGTTACGCACAAACTCGATGTAAATGCTGGAGATGATACGTAAGACAGGATTTTTCCCATTTCTCATGACGGCTAGCACAGTTCCAATGAGGGTGGAGAGGATGATGGCAATCAGAGAAATATAGAGGGTCAAGCCAAATCCTTTAAAGATAAAGATTAGGTTATCTGGGGTCAAAACTTCTAAAATGGATTCCATAGTAACCTCCTAAAGTGAATAGGCTTTTTTGTTGGCTTGCTCCATCTTGCGACCAAACTGGGCAACAGGGAAGCAAAGAGAAAAGTAGAGAAGGGCAGCGCCCAAAAATGCTGGGATGTAATTTCCGTTGAGGGCTGACCAAGACTTGGTCACAAACATCAAGTCTACTCCAGAGATGATAGCGACTGTTGAGGTGTTCTTGATGAGGTTGACGATTTGGTTGGTCAAAGGAGGGAGAATGATTCGGAAAGCCTGAGGTAAGATAATCAAGCGCATAGCACTGATATAAGTAAAACCTTGCGATAAGGCGGCCTCCATTTGACCACTAGGAATGGACTGAATCCCTGAGCGAATAACCTCAGCGATATAGGCGCCGTGATAGAGACCTACACATAGTACAGCTGTCCAATAAATCGGAATCATGATGATATGGTCACTGATAAGAGGTAGGCCATAAAAAACGATAACAAACTGCACCAAGAGGGGAGTGTTTTGGTAAAATTCCACAAAAATGCGAGCTAAAATGCGTAAAATTGGACGTTTGCTGGTTGACATAGCTCCAAAGAAGATACCCAAAACCATGGCTAGGATAAAGGATCCGATTGCTAGGGCAAGGGTGAAGAGGAAACCATTGAAAAATTGTCCAAAATCCTGAAAATAGGCTGTCCAAGATGATAAATCTGTCATAGGGTACCCTCCTTAATCTGCAGTATGGCTAGATGGTTTAAGTTTGTAACGATCATAAAGTTTTTGCAAACTACCATCCTTGCTCCATTTAGTAACCAAGTTATCAAGATAGTCGTTGAGCTCGGTATTTGATTTCTTGGTAACAATACCGTAGTCAGATGGCTTGAAACTATCATTTAGTAGTGCTGTGCGTTTGCTGATATAGCCGGATAGAATCGAGCGGTCAACGGAAAAGGCATCAATACGGTGAGCATGAAGGGAAGTAATCAATTCTGGATAAGAACCAAGTTCGACGAATTTAAACTTCAAACCTTTCTTTTTACCCAGTTCAGTAATCAAGCGCTGAGTAATGGAACCTTGGGCAACTCCGATGGTTTTGCCGTTTAGATCCTCAATGCTTTTGATTTTGGCAGATTTATTGACCAAAAAGCCAGAAGCATCCGTGTAGTAGGGGCTGGTAAAGTTGTAGAGTTTTTTGCGTTCGTCTGTGATGGTAAAGGTCGCGATATCCATGTCAACTTGTTCATTGTCTAGGAGCGGTCCACGAGTTTGCGCGGTAACAGGCACATAGCGAACCTTTACCTTAAGCTCATCTGCTACCATTTTGGCCAAGTCGGTTTCGATACCAGAATAGGCACCTGTCTTGGGATCCTTGTAGCCAAAATTGGGAACATCTTGTTTGACACCGACAACTAGCTCGCCTCTTTTTTGAATATCTGCGACGCTGGTGTCGGCCTGAACTGGTTTTGCAGTAGCAAGGCCCAAAAGGCTAATCAATAATGCTGATAAAAAGAATTTCTTTTTCATAGGCGCCTCCTTATTTGACTTTGTCACTTTCGTGGTTGATGATCTTGCTGAGAAATTGTTGGGCACGAGGTTCGCTTGGATTGTCGAAAAAGTCATCGACATCGGTCGTATCTACCAAAACTTCTCCGTCAGCCATAAAGATGATGCGGTCAGCAACTTCACGGGCAAAGCCCATTTCATGGGTAACGACAATCATATTCATACCATCGTGGGCCAATTTTTGCATAACTGCTAGAACATCGCCGATGGTTTCAGGGTCAAGAGCAGATGTTGGCTCATCAAAGAGGAGGAGTTCAGGATGCATAGCGAGTCCACGTGCGATGGCAATCCGTTGTTTTTGTCCACCAGAAAGCATGGCTGGATAAGAATCTTTCTTGTCCCACATATTTACAAATTCCAGATATTTTTGAGCTGTTTTTTCAGCTTCTTTTTTATCAATTTCTAGAACTTTTATAGGTGCAAGTGTTACGTTTTCTAACACTGTTTTGTGAGGGTAGAGGTTGAAATGCTGGAAAACCATGCCGACTTCCTTGCGAAGCGGTACTAAATCTTTCTGGCTGGCACCAGCAACTTGGTGACCATTTACTAGAAGACTTCCCTTGTCGACAGCCTCTAAACCATTGATGGTACGGATAAGAGTGGATTTCCCAGAACCAGATGGTCCGAGTAGGACAACGACTTGTCCTTTTTCAAAACGGAGATTGATGTCGCGGAGTGCGTGGTAGTCTCCGTAATATTTTTCGACGTGTTCAAATTCTACTAAAGCCATAAGGAATCTCCTTTGTGTTAGATTTTATAACATGATTCTACACCAAAAGATTTGTCTTGTCAAATCATATCTGAAAAAATTCACTAAAATTTTATAAAAAAGCAATCTGGATAGAGAAAACGTCTAAATCATGTTATAATGAAGCAATAGAATTCTTAGAAAGAGTGGATGTCTTTTTGATAACACCTACTTATGAATGGCAGTTTGCCCCGCAGGTTGAAGATGCGGATTTTACAAAGATAGCCAAGAAGGCTGGACTGGGTCCTGAGGTGGCTCGGTTATTATTTGAAAGAGGGATTCAGAACCAAGAAAGTCTGAAGAAGTTTTTAGAACCTTCCTTGGAGGACTTGCATAACCCTTATCTGCTCCATGATATGGATAAGGCAGTGGAACGGATTCGTCAGGCCATTGAAGAAGGGGAAAATATTCTCATTTATGGAGATTACGATGCGGATGGAATGACTTCGGCTTCGATTGTTAAGGAAAGTTTGGAACAGCTTGGTGCTGAGTGCCGTGTTTACTTGCCCAATCGTTTTACCGACGGTTATGGACCTAATGCCAGTGTTTACAAATATTTTATCGAGCAAGAAGGAATTTCCTTGATTGTGACAGTGGATAATGGGGTTGCTGGTCATGAGGCTATTGAATTGGCCCAGTCTATGGGAGTGGATGTCATTGTGACAGACCACCATTCCATGCCTGAAACCCTCCCTGATGCCTATGCCATTGTCCATCCTGAACATCCGGATGCGAACTATCCTTTTAAATATTTGGCTGGTTGTGGAGTGGCCTTCAAGCTGGCTTGCGCCCTTTTAGAGGAAGTACAAGTGGAACTGCTTGATTTGGTCGCTATCGGAACTATTGCAGATATGGTGAGCCTGACGGATGAGAACCGTATTTTGGTGCAATATGGTCTGGAAATGTTGGGACATACTCAGCGCATTGGTTTACAAGAAATGCTGGATATGGCTGGGATTGCTGCCAACGAAGTAACAGAAGAAACGGTTGGTTTCCAGATTGCCCCTCGTTTGAATGCCTTGGGCCGCTTGGATGATCCCAATCCTGCCATCGATTTGCTGACTGGCTTTGATGATGAGGAAGCGCATGAGATTGCTCTCATGATTCATCAGAAAAACGAAGAGCGCAAGGAAATCGTCCAGTCTATCTATGAAGAAGCTAAGACCATGGTGGACCCTGAGAAGAAGGTTCAAGTCTTGGCCAAGGAAGGTTGGAATCCTGGGGTTCTGGGTATTGTCGCTGGTCGTTTGTTGGAAGAACTAGGGCAGACAGTCATCGTTCTCAATATAGAGGACGGTCGTGCCAAGGGTAGTGCCCGTAGTGTGGAAGCGGTCGATATTTTTGAGGCTCTGGATCCTCATAGAGACCTCTTCATAGCCTTTGGTGGCCATGCTGGTGCGGCAGGAATGACGCTGGAAGTTGAGAAACTCTCAGATTTATCTCAGGTCTTGGAAGACTATGTCCGTGAAAAAGGCGCGGATGCTGGTGGCAAGAACAAGTTAAATCTAGATGAAGAACTGGATTTGGAGACACTTAGCTTGGAAACGGTCAAAAGTTTTGAACGTTTGGCACCTTTTGGAATGGATAATCAGAAACCTGTCTTTTATATCAAGGATTTTCAGGTCGAAAGTGCTCGTACTATGGGAGCAGGCAATGCCCATCTCAAACTGAAAATTTCCAAGTGTGAAGCGAGTTTTGAAGTGGTGGCCTTCGGACAAGGTAGATGGGCAACAGAATTTGCTCAAACCAAGAATCTAGAGCTGGCAGTCAAATTGTCTGTCAACCAATGGAATGGCCAAACTGCTCTCCAGTTGATGATGGTGGATGCGCGTGTGGAAGGTGTTCAACTCTTTAACATTCGTGGGAAAAATGCAGTCTTGCCAGAAGGGATTCCAGTCTTGGATTTTGCTGGAGGAGTGCCTGATTTAGCGACTAGTGACGCGGTTGTCGTGAAAACTATACCTGAGGATATTACTCTGTTGAAGATCATTTTTCAGGAGCAGAATTTTTCTGCTGCCTATTTCAAAAATGATATTGACAAGGCCTATTATCTGACAGGCTATGGGACTAGAGAGCAGTTTGCTAAATTGTACAAGACTATCTACCAGTTCCCAGAGTTTGATATTCGCTACAAGCTGAAAGATTTGGCTGCTTATCTAAATATCCAACAAATCTTGCTGGTTAAGATGATTCAAGTATTTGAAGAGCTAGGATTTGTGACCATCAAAGATGGCGTTATGACAGTTAATAAGGAAGCGCCAAAGAGAGAGATAGGAG